>NZ_DATIND010000045.1 GCF_035474595.1 Longimicrobium sp. | reverse complement strand
ATGCCGGAAGATGGCGCTCTCGCATGCCCTGAGGTGAACCCAGTCGGAGAGCCGGATGCGGGAAATCCGCACGTCCGGTTCGATGAGCGGGTCGGGGAAACCGGGCGAACATGCCGCGGCGCCCCGACTCGACTCTACTGATTCCTCTTTTCCTGCGCGGGATTGCCCGTTTGTCAGCGGCCGGGCGGCTCCACGCGCATGGTGGCGACGACGTCTCCCTCCATAATCCCGTCGACCACGCCGATGCTCTCGGTAACCTCGGCGAAGATGGTGTAGTCGCGCACCAGGCGGGGATTGTCCTTCAGGTTGATGAACCACTGGGCGTCGCCGCTGTCGTGGCCGCGCGTGCTCATCCCCACCGTGCCGCGGGGGTGCGCGATGGTTGCCAGCTCGTCGCGCAGGTAGTGGGCGTATCCCACGTACTCGTTCGTTCCCGGACCGCCACCCTGGATCACGAAGTCCGGCTCCACGCGGTGCCAGTTGCCGCCGTCGTAGTAGCCGCCGCGCACCAGCGCGAGCACGCGTGCCGCCATCACCGGCGCGATGTCGCCGCGCAGCCGCACCACGAACGAGCCTCCGCCGGAGCCGGGAGACAGGGTGACCCGGACGCGCACGTCCTTGCCCAGCGCCAGCGCGACCGCGTCCGGCGGCAGATCCACGCGAGGCGGAGGGGGGTGGTCGTCGCTGGCCGGGCGCCCGGCCGCCTCGAGCAGCGCCACGCGAGCGTCGCGCTCCGAGTCGTTCGCGCGGCGCACCCACTGCTCGAACACGGCGTTCGCCGCCGCGCGCGCCGCGGGGAGCGGAGATCCTTTCAGCGCGACCGCGGCGGCGCGGACAGCCTGCGCGCCGTTGCCGTGGAGCGCGGCCAGATATACGTCGTCCGCGCCGTGGCCCACCAGCCTGGCGAGCGCGTCGATGGCCGCCTCCTGCACGTTGCCGTCCGGGTCGCGCGCGAGGGTGCGCAGGCGCGGGGTGTCGGCCAGCACGGCCGCGGCGCGGGCGGCGTACAGGCGCACGTGCCAGTCCGTATGCGTGGACAGCCTCCCGAGCCGCGCCCGCGCCAGGCCGGGCGCGATCCGCGCGAGCGCGACCTCCGCGTGGGCGCCCGCGTGCCACGACACCCCGCCCGCGGCGCGGCGGGCCGTGCCGCGCGGCACCGCGTCGACCCACCGGCTCAGCACGCGCACCAAGGCCGTATCCGTTCCACACCGCGCCGGGGCCAGGTCGGCCGCGCGGAGCCGCACGTGCCAGACGCTGTCGTCCAGCGCGGCGCGCAGCGCTCCACAGTCCTCGCGCCGGTCCGCGAGCGAGCGGTAGCGAAGCCGCCACGCCGGCTCGGGCCACGCGGGAGGCGGGGTCGGCGGCGGCAGCGAATCGCGCGCGGCGAAGAGCGGGTCGCGGATCCGCCCCAGCGCCCGGCCGGCGATCAGCCGCACGCGCGGGTCGGCGTGCCGCAGCCCCAGGGCGATGGCCGCGTCGGTGGAGTCACGCCGGTCTTCCGCCACCAGGATCCGGCCGATCAGAGCCGAGTCGGCGTGGGTCTGCGCCCGGCCCGGCGCGGGCGCAAGCAGCAGGAGAAGGATCCAGAGTTTCTTCATGGCTTCGGGAACGTGGATGACGCAGGTGGCAGGCTCCGCTGTCGCGTAAAGCTATCCCGGCAACCCGTCCCATCCAACATGGACAAGCGACGTCGACGTGGAAGGTACGCCGGAGAGAATTCGAATCGAACTCCCGATCTTCTGATCCGCCTGCCTCGCCGCGCGAAGAAGAGCCGGGGCTGAGGCACACGCCCGGGTTGCAGGCGGCGTAGGGCACGTGCCGTGCATGTTCCCGTTCCGACACGTGCACGGTCGACGCAGGTGATTCGCTCTCGAAGTTCGCCAGGACTGGAAGAAGCACCTGTTCCCCATGAACCCGACCAACCTGTGACCCGCAAGCTGCGCGACAATGGCCTGAGCCTGGTGGCCGCCTCACTCTTCGTTCTCGCCCTGGCGGGTCAGGCGTTCACGGGGTTCAAGGTCTACAACGAGGATCAGGCGGACCACGGACAGCAGGAAGTCGGCTTCGGAAAGTATCTGACCACGGGCGCGTTCTACGAAGCGACCTTCGAGAACTGGGAGTCGGAATTCCTGCAGATGAGCGCCTTCATCTTCCTCACGGCGTTCCTGGTGCAGCGGGGGTCGGCCGAGTCTCGCAAACCCGACGGTACCCCGACGGGGGATGGAGGCGAAGGCGACGAAGACCCCCGGGACCATGCCGGGGATGCCGGCGCGCCCTGGCCGGTCCGCCGGGGCGGGTGGGTGCTGAAGGCATACGAAAACTCCCTGAGCCTGGTGCTTTTCGTGGTGTTCCTGCTCTGCTTCGCGGGGCACGCGATCGGGGGCGCCGCGGAGTACAGCCAGGACCAGCTCGCGCACGGCGGGACGGCGGTGACCGCGCTCGGGTACCTGGGCACGCCACGTTTCTGGTTCGAGAGCTTCCAGAACTGGCAGAGCGAGTTCCTTTCCGTGCTGGCGGTCGTGCTCCTGTCCATCGTGCTGCGCCAGCGTGGCTCGCCCGAGTCGAAGCCGGTCCACGCTCCGCACTCGAGCACGGGAGCCGGATGAAACCATCCCACCCGGCAGGGACGAACGAAAGCCCCGGCAGCGTGTCCGCTGCCGGGGCTTCATCGTGTCGTTCTGAGTGCGCCCGGAGAGATTCGAACTCCCGACCTTCTGATCCGTAGTCAGACGCTCTATCCAGCTGAGCTACGGGCGCAAAAACGCAACGAGCTAACTCGTTGCGCGCCGATAAGTTATCAGCATTGCCACCCCGCGTCAACCCCTCGGCTAATGCGTTGGACGCACACGGCTTATGCCGAATCCCCCGAAAGACCCGACGAGAGGGAGAGGTCCGCGCGGATGAGGATTCATCCCCCGTCTACTCCTCCCGCAGCATGCGCTTCAGGATCTTTCCCGTGGGGCTCTTGGGGATGGAGTCGACGATGTGGACCTGGCGCGGGACCTTGTACGCCGCCATCCGCTCGCGGCAGAACGCCTCCACGTCGCCCGCCGTGGCCGAGGCGGCGGCTTGGAGGATGACGAACGCGGCCACCGCTTCGCCCTTCACCTCGTCGGGGATGCCGACGACGGCGCACTCCTTTACGGCCGGATGCGTGTACAGCACCTCTTCCACCTCGCGCGGCCACACCTTGAACCCGGCCGCGTTGATCATGTCCTTCACCCGGTCCACCAGCCAGAAGAAACCGTCTGCGTCGCGGTACCCCACGTCGCCGGTGTGGAACCACCCGCCGCGCAGCGCCTCGGCCGAGTCGGCGGGGCGGCCGAAGTAGCCCAGCATCACGTTGGGCCCGCGGATGCAGATCTCCCCCCACTCGCCGTCCGCCACCTCGCCGTCGTCCGCGCCCACGACGCGCATCTCCACGTTCTCGATGGGCGTGCCGATGGAGCCGGGCCGGTGCGCGTACTCGTGGTTGTACGCCGCGAACGGGCTCGTCTCCGTCAGCCCGTAGCCCTCGAAGACGGGGAGGTCGAACACGTCCCGCCACCGGCGCGCGACCTCCACCGGCATGGTGGCCGCGGCGGAGAAGCAGTAGCGCAGCGCCGGCATGTCCGCGGGGGTGATGCCGGCGTTCAGCAGGTAGATGTAGATGGTGGGGACGGCGTATAAATGCGTCATCCCCTGCTCGCGCAGCAGTGCCGGCGTGGCCTGGGGATCGAAGCGGCGATGGAGGAGGACGGTGCCGCCGGAGTGCAGCGCCGCGTTCAGGATGAAGTCCTGCCCGAAGCAGTGGAAGAGCGGAAGGAAGAGCGCGTGACGGTCGCCCGGGCGCGAGCCGACGCAGTGGCAGGTGGCGTGGTAGTTGGAGACCACGTTGCCGTGCGAGAGGACGGCGCCCTTCTGCTTTCCCGTCGTTCCCGAGGTGTAGAGGATGGCCGCCGGGTCGTCGCGCTCCATCTCCCGCGCGCGGAAGCGGTCTGGCCGGCCGTCGCACAGGCCGCCCAGCGTGCGCTCGCCCGGCGCCTCGCCCTCGCAGACGACGGCGTCGCGCAATGCCGCCAGCTCGCCGCGCAGGGGCGCCAGCTCCGGGAGCAGCAAGGCGGTGGTGAAGACGACCGCCGCGCCGCTGTCGCCCAGCACGTAGCGCAGCTCGTCCGTCTTCAGCAGCGCGTTCACCGACACGGCCACGGCGCCCAGCTTCTGCGCCGCCAGGTAGGCGACGGCGAACTCGGGGATGTTGGGGAGGAAGAGCGCGACACGATCCCCCGCCGCGACGCCGAGCGCCTGCAGCCCGTGCGCCGCCCGGCTCGCCCCCGCCTCCAGCTCCGCGTAGGTGAGCGCGCGCCCCTCGAACACGATGGCGGTGTGCCCGGGGAACAGCCGTGCCGAGCGCTCCAGGTTCTGCGCGACGTTCATGGAAGGGCGGGGGATGGGGATTTCGGGAGAAGCGGATGATTCGAAGGTACGGATCGGGGCGCCGGGCGGGTAGATGGATTTCGTGCGTGCGGGCGAGGCTGGGGGGAAGGCGAATGAACTCGCGGCAACAACGGCCCGAGGTCCGCCTTCGCGGACTCCCCGCCAGGTATCCGGGCGATCGGGAGGCCTCGCTCACGCCATGCAGGCTCCTTCGGCCGCCGCTACGATCCCGATTCGGTGTGAACGTCTTGCGTGGCGTGAGCGAGCTTTCCTGAACCGGGAAGAAAGTCTGGCAGCAGTCCGCGCAGGCGGACTTCGGGCCGTTGTTGCCGCGAATTCCATTCGCCCTCCCCCCCGCGGATGCGCATCCGCACGCACGCTTGGCATCCCCGCGCGGCGGGCGCTAGGTTGCGCGGATTCGCCCCACACGCGGCTTTCCATCTCCCGACCCGGAGACGTTTCGTCATGCTCCGCCGCCTTGCCCTTGCCTGCGCGCTGGCCGGGTGCGCCGCGCCGGCCGCCGCCCAGAGCGCGCCGCCCGCGCCGACGCCGCGGCTGCTGGTGTTCATCACCGTGGACCAGATGCGGCCGGACTACTTCACGCGCTGGCCGGGGCAGCTCACCGGCGGGCTGGCGCGGCTGTACGGCGGCGGCGCGGTGTTCACCGACGCGCACCAGGACCACGCCATCACCGAGACGGCGCCCGGGCACTCCGTGGTGATGAGCGGTCGCTTTCCGCGCGGCACCGGCATCGTCAGCAACAGCTCGGGGGTGAACCCCGATCCGCAGACGCGGCTCGTCGGCTACGACTCCGTCGGCTCGTCGCCCTTCCGCTTCCGCGGCAGCGTGCTGTTCGACTGGATCCGCACGAACGATCCGCGTTCGCGTGCGCTTTCGGTGTCGCGCAAGGATCGCGGCGCCATCCTCCCGCTGGGGCGCGCGCACCAGAGCGTGTTCTGGTACGCGCCCAACGGATCGTTCGTCACCAGCACCTATTACGCGGACACCCTCCCGGCGTGGGTGCGCGCCTTCAACGCGCGCCGCCTGCCGCAGGGATACGCGGGGAAGGCGTGGGACCTCGCCGAACCCGCCTCGCGCTACGCGGAGAAGGACGACGTGGCGATCGAGAACCGGGGGCGGAGCGTCTTTCCGCACCCGTTCCCGTCCACGCCGGACAGCGCGGCCGCCGCGTTCCCGTCGTTTCCGCAGATGGACTCGGTGACGCTGCAGATGGCGCTCGCCGGGCTGCGCGAGATGCGGCTGGGCGACGGCCCGGCCACCGACGTGCTGGCGGTCTCGCTCTCCTCCACCGATGCGGTGGGCCACGCGTACGGCCCCGACTCGCGCGAGATCCACGACCAGGTCCTGCGGCTGGACCGCTGGCTGGGCGCGTTCCTGGATTCCGTCTACGCCGGCCGCGACCCGTCCACCGTGGTCGTCGCCCTCACCGCGGACCACGGCGTCACCCCGTTCCCCGAGGTGGCCGACCCCGCGCACGCCGCCGCCATGCACGTGAGCGACGCCGCGCTCCTGCGTTGGCTGCGCGACACCGCGACGCGCTACGGCGTGCCGGCGGCGGCGATGGCGTTCGAGGAGGGCGGCCTGCTGCGCCTGGACCCGGCCGCGCTGGTCCACGCCGGCCGCGACCCGAACGCGGTGGCGAGCGAGTTCGTCGCCCTGGCGCGCTCCATCCCCGGCGTGCTCCGCGCCGATCTCCTCGCCGACCTGGCCCGCGGCGACACCGTGAACGACGCGGTGGCGCGCCGCTGGGTGCACATGGTGCCGCGCGACCTGCCGTTCTACGCGGCGGTCACGCTGCGCCCGGGCTTCGCGTGGGGCAACCGCCCGTTCGCCGAGCACGGCTCGCCCAGCGACCTGGACACGCACGTGCCCATCATCTTCTACGGCGCGCCCTTCCGCCCCGGCAGATACGACGTCTTCGCGCGCACCGCCGACATCGCCCCCACGCTCGCCCGCGCCCTCGGCGTGAACCCCACCGAGGCGATCGACGGACGAGTGCTTGCGCCGGCGTTCCGGTGATATCGTGAGAGATATGGCACCTCCGGGCACTCGCGCCTTGGTGATACTAATGTTATACTAGATGTCAGGAACTACCACTTGGAGGTTGAGCATGCACAAGATCCAGCTTCGCCGGATGGGTGGATCGGCGGGCGCTACGTTTCCGAAGGAATTCCTCGATGAGATCCACGCGGACATCGGGGACACGCTGTTCTTCGTGAAACGGAACGGCGAGTATGTGGTAACGCCGTACGATCCAGAGTTCGAGGAGACAATGGCGGCGTTCGAGGAGGTGCGGCGCGAGTTCCGCAACGCCTTCCGTGAACTTGCCAAGTGAGCATTCCGGAGCCGAACTGGTTGGGTCGCCGGTCGGTCGACGCGATGCACGCCGCGCTGATCGACGAGCACGGCGGCTCGCACGGCGTGCGCGATTCGGCCCTCATCGAGTCGGCACTCGCCCGTCCGCTGAACCGTTTCGCTTATGCCGGCGAGGAGTGCGGGATTGCTGAACTTTCTGCAGCTTATGCCTTTGCGCTTGTGAAGAACCACGGCTACATCGACGGGAACAAGCGTGTCGGCTTGGCCGCATTGCTCGTATTCCTTAGAAGGAATGGATTTCGGCTGGGAGCGACCGAAGCCGAGGCTGTGTTGATATTCGAGCAGCTTGCCGCAGGAGGTGTAAGCGAGGGAGAACTCGCCACCTGGGTGGGTGAGCGCCTCCAACCCTTGTCGCGGTAGCCAATCTCCCTATCCCCCTGCTCGCACACAACTTGCGCGCGGGTTTCGCCTGGAACCGCCTCCGCGGCATCCGCGACCCGGAGCGCACCTGACCCGCGGCCACGGCGCGGCGCCCCACGGGCGCCGCGCCTTCTCGAATCCGGCATGCCCACGCTCTCCATCGACGCACTCCTCGAGCTCCCCGCGCCGCGCGGCTACATCCCCGCCGCCGCGCCGCTTCCCCCGTCCGCCGGGCCGGTCCTCCCTCTCCCGCTTCCCGAGTCGTTCGGAGTCGAGGAGGTGCCTGCCGAGAGCGCCGCGCTCGCCGCGCTGCTCGACGGCATCCTCGCGACCGCCGCCGCCGCGCGCGCCCGGATGCTGTGGGACGACGCATCGCGCCTCGCGCTCTCCGGCGCCGCGGTCGCGGAGCACGGCGGCGACGGGGCGTGGATGCAGCGCTTCGCCAACGAAGCCGCCGCGGTCGCGCTCCTCGCGGGAACGCCGCGGATGGAAGACGTCGCGGAAGATGGAGATGGGGATGATGGAGATGGGGATAATCGGGATGGAGATGATGGAGATGGAGCGCGCGGCAGTCGGCTCCCCGCCGCCGCACCGTCCGCGGAGGAGGCGCGCGCCCGGGTGAACCGCGCGATCGCCGCCGCGCTGGCGGGAGATGGGGATGCGGCGACCGAGCGTCTCGCCGCCGCGGAGCGCGCCGTCGCGCCGGGAGACGAGTTCGCGCGGCTGCTGGTGCTGGCAAACCGCGCGCAGCTGCTGCTGGACGCCGGGGAGCTGGACGCGGCCGCGCGCACGGCCGCCGACGCGCTCCGCCTCGCGCGACGCGAGAAGGAGGACTACTGGACCGCGCTCGCCGGCATCCCCGTGGCGCTGGCGCACCTCGCGCGCGGGCGGCGGAACGCGGCGCGCGCGCAGCTGGGCGACGCCGTGCGCCTGTTCGCCCGCTTCGGCGACGCGCTGCGCCAGGTGCAGTGCCACTACCTGCTCGGCGAGGTCGCCTACATCGGCGAGGACCCCATCCGCGCCGGCGCCCACTACCGCGACGCGCTGGCCATCGCCCGCCCGGGCGGCGCGCAGGAGTGGATCGAACTGCTCACCCTCCGCTTCGAGCACCGCTGACCCTCATCCACTCCCCGCCACAAGTCGCCACCGAAGCGCCACGTTGGGAATCTTCATTACAGATCCGTCTCATAGAGTGCGGCCCGTGAATCCGGGCCGCGCCGCGTAGCCGCCGTACATCTCCAGATCAGCCGTTTTTTTCCGTAAACTGCAGCGGTTACGCAGGCGTAAGATGCGCATGTATAAGTATTTACATAATAGTTGGAACAGGAACAAACGTTGGTGTTGACTCTGCATCGTTTGTGTTTTACGATTGGCGCAGGTGAGTAATTCGGGCATCAAATGAGAGCAACTGGAAACTGAGTACACCCGGCGTGCGCCAGCTACCCGATCGCGGGCCGATTCTTTGGGGGTAATCCGCTCGCCGCAGGACACTCGGTCGCACCGCTCGCACGATCCACGGCGCGGGGTTCAGGGGTCGAAATCTCCGGGGTCACTGGGACCCCGTTGCTCCCTCGCGGAGCTTTCCACCCACATGAAATACCGGAGGACTCAATGAAGCGGATGATCCGTCTCGCGGCGCTCGCCTGCACCCTGGCGTCCGGCGCCGTGCTCGCCCGCCCCACGCCGGCCCGGGCCACCATGTCGCCCAGCCCGTTCGCCGTGCTCTCGTGCTGCTCGGACACCACCAGGGCGCTCCGGTGCTGCTACTGGACCGGGTGCTACATCAACGGCAGCGGGTGCTACAAGATTGGCTGAATCGCGGCCGCCGGCCCGCTTTCACGGCACTCACCGGGCGGTTCCCGGCATTCATCACAACGCATGGAGGAGCATACCGATGAGAGGCATGAACCTGATCATGTTCGCGGTTACGCTGTGCGCCGCCGGGGTGCTGCAGGCGGGGCACCCGGCGCGGGCGGGCGCCACCCTCGCGCCGGCGCCCATCCAGTCGGGAGACTACTGCTGCGAGCGGGAACGGACGAAGTGCTGCGGAACGAACTGGTGCGCGGTCACCGAAAACGGCTGCTCCAGGGGCTGACCTCCGTCGGCACCCGCAGGACGCGCCCGCCCCCGGCGGCGGGCGCGAACCAAACCAGGCTATGGGAGTGGTGGAAGATGCGCATATCGATGAGAGGAACGCTGCCCGTGCTCGTGGCCGGGGCCGCGCTCGCGGCCTGCTCGGGCGACGCACGCAGGCCGCCGCCGCCGCGCGGATTCACGCAGTACGACGCCGTCGTGCGGGTCGCCACCCCCGACTCGGTGGAATTTACCCGGGTCCAGGCGATGGACGTCGACTCGCGAGGCAACCTGTACGTGGCGGACCATACGGACATCGCCGTGCTTTCGCCCGAGGCGAAGCTGCTCCGGCGGCTGGGACGGGCGGGCAAGGGGCCGGGAGAGTTCGACGACGTCAGCAGCGTCAGGGTTCTCCCCGGGGACAGCGTCTTCGCGTTCGACGGAGGCGCTGCGAGGGTGACCGTCTTCGCGCCCGAGTCGGAGCGGCCGGCGCACATGCTCAGCCTCAGCACCGCCAACTACGTCTTCCCGTACTGGGTGATGCCCGTGTCCGACGGCTCCCTGATGGGCGTGTTCCGGGCCGCCTACGCCGACAGCCCGCGCGGACGGCGTCGCGACACCGTGCGGCTGCTGAACCCGGACGCGTCGGTCGCCGTCGACTCGGTGCTCGCCTTCCCCGAGTACGAGGCGGTCGAGGTCGAGCAGGGGCCCGTGGGGGGTGCGCTCTTCAGCCCCTTCGGGCAGCAGACGCTGCTGGCGAACGCGGGCGACCGGGTGTACACCGCCTGGACGGGAAGCTGGCAGGTGGAGGTCTACTCGGCGCGCGGAAAGCACCTGGGCACAGTCCATCCACAGGACCCGCCCCAGCCGCTTCCGGTCACCGGCGCCGAGATGGACAGCGTCGTCACGCGGATGCAGCGGGGAGGACCCTTCGAGCGGCAGACGATCGTGCGGGCGCTGGAGGGGGCCGGGCGGAAGACCTGGCCGCTGCTGGACCAGATGCTGGTGGACGACTCGGGGCGGATCTGGATGGCGCCCACGGCGCGGGCGGGCGAGCCCCTGCACTGGGCGGCCTTCGACGAGCAGGGGCGGCGCGTGGGCGCGTTCCAGACCCCCGCGCGCGTGAAGCTGCACCTGATCCGCGGCGACGTGGCGTACGGCGTGGCGCTGGACGGCGACGACGTGCAGCACGTGGTGGTCTACGACCTGAAGCCGGTCCACCCCGAACCGAAGCGCACATGAACCGGAGCCTGCTTTCGAACCTTGCCACCGCGGCGATGGTGGCGTGCGCGCTGGTGGTGACCACGCTGGCGGTACGGCGCGAGCTCTTCGCGCCCGCGGCGGCGGGGCAGCCGGACATGCGCCCGCGGCGGGTGGACGACTGGGAGGCGCTGCTGCAGGGCGGCCAGTGGATGGGCCGCCGCGACGCGCCGGTGCGCATCGTGGAGTTCTCCGACTTCCAGTGCCCGTTCTGCGCGAAAACGCATCCCGTGCTGGAAGCCGTCCTCCGGCGCCACCCGGACCGCGTGGCCGTGCTCTACCGCCACTTCCCGCTGGACGCGATCCATCCCCATGCCCGCCCCGCGGCGGTCGCGGCGGAGTGCGCGGGCGGGCAGGGACGCTTCGAGCCGTTCGCCACGCTCCTCTTCGCCCAGCAGGACTCGCTGGGGACGAAGGCGTGGTCGCGGTTCGCGCGCGAGGCGGGCGTGCCCGACGCGGCGGCGTTCGAGCGCTGCCTGGCCGACGCGCGCACGATGGCGAGCGTGGACCGCGACGCGAAGTCCGGCGCGGACACGCAGGTACAGGTGACGCCCACGCTGATCATCAACGGCACCCTGCACCCCGGCGCACTCTCCGAGGAGGAGCTGGAGAAGCTCATCGCCAACCCGGAAAGCCGGTAGGCGGAGGATCGCGATCTCCTGCGGTCGATCATCTCGATGGGAGCGTCCGACGCGGGTCCTGGCTGGCGCTCCCGTTACTTTCGCACTCTCGCACCTTCGCACTCTCGCACCCCGTCCTTCCACCGGCCGGCGCAATGGCAGATCGCATCACCCGGCGCGAGTTCGTGGTGCGCGGCGCGGCGGCGGCCGCGGCGCTGGCGGGCGTCGCGTGCGGCGGCGAGCGGGCGCGGGGCGGGAACGGGCGTCCGGCGCGGGTGGTGGTCGCGGGCGCGGGGCTGGCCGGGCTGGCGGCGGCGTACGAGCTGGTGAAGCGCGGGCACGACGTGACCGTGCTGGAGGCGCGCGACCGCCCCGGCGGCCGGGTGCATACCCTGCGCGGCGAGTTCGCGGACGGGCTGTATGCCGAGGCCGGCGCGGTGTACGTCCCCGACACGCACTTCCACACCGTCGGCTACGCGCGGGAACTTGGCGTCTCGCTCGTTCCCGCGGCGCGCGGGCGGGGGGCGGCGGGGGGACGGTACTTCGTGCGCGGACGCTCCGTCTCCGTGCGGCCGGGGCGCGCGGCGCGGTGGCCAGTGGAGCTGGCGCCATCCGAGGCGCGGATGTCGCCCGGGGCGCTGCTGGCGCGGTATGCGGCCCCCGCGCTGGCCGCGATCGGCGACCCGCAGCATCCGTCGTGGCCGGGCGAGGCGGCGCTGCGGCTGGACGGCGTCAGCTTCGCGGAGATGCTGCGGAGCCGCGGGGCGTCCCCCGGCGCGGTGTCGCTTATCCGCCTGGGCTACCTGGACGAGTGGGGGGACGGGGTCGACGCCGTCTCCGCGCTGTCGCTCCTGCGGGACCTGGCGCTCCAGCGCGGCGTGGAGGGGATGTCGCTCGTCGCGGGCGGCACCGACCGCCTGCCGCGCGCGCTGGCCGACCGGCTCGGCGCACGCATCCGCTACGGCGCGGCGGTGACGGCGATCGAGCAGGACGAGGCCGGCGTGCGCGTGGAGGTCGCGGAGCGGGGGACGCGCCGCACGGTCGCCGCGGACCGGCTGGTGTGCGCGATCCCGTTTCCCACGCTGCGGACCGTCCGTGTGTCGCCCGCCTTCTCCCCCGCGAAGCGGCGCGCGGTGGAGGGGCTGCGGACGACGTCGATCACGCGCGTGTACCTGCAGGTGCGGGAGCGGTGCTGGGCCCCGGACGACGTCGCCGTGCCCACGGACCTGCCCATCATGCACGCGGTGGACGCGACGGCGGGGCAGGCGGGGCGCCGGGCCGTGCTGGAGGCGTTCGTCTCCGGGCCCAACGCCCGCCACGTAGCGGCGATGCAGCCGGAGGCGCGGGTGGCGTTCGCGCGCGAGCACGCCGGGCGCGTGCATCCGGGGCTGGCGCGGCGCGTGGAGCACGGCGCGTCGGTCTGCTGGGACGCGGACCCGTGGGCGCGGGGCGACTACGCCTGGTTCGCGCCGGGGGAGATGCGGGCCTTCCTGCCGCACCTGGCGCGCGCGGAGGGGCGCGTCCACTTCGCCGGCGACCACACCTCGCCGTGGCCCGGGTGGATGCAGGGCGCGCTGGCCTCCGGCATCCGCGCCGCGGACGAGGTGCGCGTGGCGGCGGAGTCCCGGTGAGCCCGTCTCCGTAACACACGCTGGGGCAACGGGTCCGGTGCGGCGACACTCCTTTCACGCCCGTTGTCTCGCTGGTGCACAAAGGATTAGATTGGGATTCCCTCCCACTCGCGGGACGGTCGGATCCAGGACCACGCGACCCACTGTTCACGCATGAAGCCTTCATTCCGCCCCTTCCTGATCGCCTTCGCCGTGCTGGCGCTGGTGTTCGCCACGTCGGTGGGGATCTACGGGCGCATCCGCGCCGCGCAGCAGCCGGGCGACGGGGACGACGGCGGCGCATCGAGGGCCCGCCCGCGCACCTCGGCGAGCGGCAGCTTCAGCACCGACGTGGCAATTCCCGTGAAGGGCGTGGCCGCCGTGCGCGACACGCTGGTGGTGGCCGTGAACGCGGCCGGGCAGGCGGAGGGGTGGAAGAAGACGGTGGTGGTGGCGCAGGTCACCGGCCGGGTGAGCACCCTGCCGGTGCGCGAGAACGACGCGGTGGGAAGCGGGCAGCTGCTGATGGGGCTGGACGCGGCGGAGTACGGGCTGGCGGTGGAGGAGGCGCAGGCCAACCTGCGGCAGGCGCAGGCCAGCTACCGCGAGGCTACGCTGCTGGACGAGGAGATCCGCGACCCGGCCGTGCGCGCCGACCGCGCCGCCTTCGCGCGCGCGAAGACGGGGCTGGACGCGGCCGAGGTGCGGTTGCGCAAGGCGCAGCTGGATCTTTCGCGCACCCGCATCGGGGCGCCGTTCGGCGGGCGCGTGGCGTCGCTGAAGGTGGTGCCCGGCCAGTGGGTGCGCGCGGGCGACGAGCTGATGACGGTGGTGTCGCTCGACCCGATCCGGGTGGAGGTGCAGGTGCTGGAGAGCGAGGTCGGCTTCCTTTCCGCCGGCCGCAAGGCGCGGGTTGCCTTTGCCGCCTTCCCGGAGCCGTTCACCGGCACGGTGGAGACGATCAACCCGGTGGTGGACGGCGGGACGCGGACGGCCCGGGTGACGGTGGTGGTGCCCAACCCGCAGGGGCGCATCCTGCCGGGGATGTACGCGCGCGTGTCGCTGGAGGCGCGCCGCTTCGCCGACCGCGTGCTGGTGCCGCGCTCGGCCATCCTGGAGCGCGACCGGCGCACCATGCTGTTCGTGTTCGACGGGCGGAACGGGCACGGGCTGGCCAAGTGGCGCTACGTGACCACCGGCCTGCAGAACGACTCGATGGTGGAGATCGTGCCCAGCGAGGAGACGGACAGCGTGAAGCCCGGCGAGACGGTGCTGACGGAGGGCCACTACACGCTCATCCACGACGCCCGCGTGCGCCTGGTGGACGACCTGAAGGACGACGCAGGCGCGACTTCGGCGCCGCGGTAGAGGCTGCGGCGGGACATCCGCGCGGGCGATTGCTCGGCATTGCTCGGCGTGGGACAGGTTTTCGTTCGCGAGCCGCCATCGCGCCCTCTCCGGCCGGCCTGGGCCGTCCACCTCTCCCGTACCGGGAGAGGTAGCTTTCCGGCATCGGCGCCACTCCATGCATCCGTGCGAGAATAGTCGAACAACGGCACGGATGCTGGACGGCCACCCTCTCCCGGGACGGGAGAGGGTCGCGCCCTCCGGCGCGGGGTGAGGGCGGCGCGAGGACTCGGGCGCGCACCTGCGGGAGGGATTGAGCCCGCCGTTCAACCCACCTACCTGACGAGAACGAGGGACGTTGTCGCTCCCCCGCATCGCCATCCAGCGGCCCGTGGCGGTCGCCATGTTCTTCCTGGGGGTCGTGTTCCTGGGGGTGCTGTCGTTCGTGCGCCTCCCGATCGACCTCCTTCCCGACGTGGCCTATCCCCGTCTGGTGGTCTACACCACCGACCCGAGCGCCGCGCCGGCCGAGGTGGAGCGCTTCATCACCGAGCCGGTGGAGCAGGCGGTCAGCACCGTGCCCGGCGTGCAGCGCGTGGAAAGCGTCACGCGCGAGGGCCAGTCGCTCGTCACCGCGCGGTTCGCGTGGGGCACCGACATGGACTTCGCCGCGCTGAACACGCGCGAGAAGCTGGACAACATCCGCGACGCGCTCCCCGAGCTGGCCGCGCGCCCGGTCGTGCTGCGCACCGACCCGCGCAGCGAGCCGATCATGGCGGTGAGCGTGGCCGGCCAGCGCGACCTGCCGCAGCTGAAGGAGCTGGCCGAGGCCGTCTTCAAGCGGCGGCTGGAGCAGATCGGCGGCGTCGCGCAGGCCACGGTGACCGGCGGCGTCGAACGGGAAGTGCACGTGGAGGTCGATCCGCGGCTGCTGGAGAGCTACGGGCTGACGATCGACGACGTGGCCGGCGCGCTGGCGCAGGCCAACGCGAGCGCCCCCGGCGGCACCATCCGCCGCGGGCGCTACCGCTATTCGCTGCGCACGCTGGGCGAGCTGCAGTCGACCGCCGAGATCGCCGCCATCCCCGTGCGCCGCGCCTCACAGCCGGGGACGGGGAGCGCGCCGCCGCCGGCGAACGGTGCGGTGCCGCTTCCCGGGCAGGTGCTGGTGCGCGACGTGGCGCGGGTGGACGACGGCTTCCAGGAGCGCGAGTCCATCGCCCGCTACAACGGCGCGGAAGCGGTGGGGCTGATGGTGTTCAAGAACGCCGGCGCCAACACCGTCCGCGTCACCCGCGAGGTGGAGCGGGTGCTGGTCCAGCTCCGGCGCGAGTATCCCGAGGTGAAGCTGGAGGTGGCCACCAGCCAGGCCGGCTTCATCTCCGACGCGCTCTCCAACGTGGTGCAGGAGGTCATCCTCGGCGGCATCCTCGCGTTCCTCGTCCTCTTCTTCTTCCTGCGCGAGTGGCGCTACCCGGTCGCGGTGGCGCTCGTCATCCCCATCTCCCTGATCGCGACCTTCGCGCTGCTCGAGGCCACGCACGTCACGCTCAACATCATGAGCCTGGGCGGGCTGGCGCTGGGGGTGGGGCTGCTGATGGACAACTCCATCGTGGTGCTGGAGAACATCTTCCGGCACCGCGAGCTGGGCGCGCGCGCCGCCGCGGCGGCCGCGCTGGGGACGGAGGAGGTGCAGCGCGCGATCATCGCCTCGACGCTCACCAACATCGCCGTCTTCGGGCCCATCGTGTACATCGAGGGCGTCGCGGGGCAGATGCTGGGCGCGCTGGCGCTCAGCGTCTCGTTCTCGCTCCTCGCCTCTATCGTCGTCGCCGTCACGCTGCTGCCGGCGATGGCGGCGCGGTGGGACGCGGCGACGGACGAGCACGGCACGCGGCGGCACGGCTGGCTGGCGCGGCAGATGAGCCGCCCGCTGGACGCCTTCGACCGCGGCTTCGCGCGGCTGCTGGGGCGGTACGAGCGGCTGCTGGAGATGGGGATGCGGCACCGCGGGCGGACGATGGCGGTGGCGCTCACCCTCCTCGTCGCGGGGCTGTGGATCCTGGCGTCGCTGCCGCGGAGCGTGCTGCCGGAGGTCGATCAGGGGTCCTTCCGCGCGCGGCTGGAGCTGCCGCGGGGGACGCCGCTGGAGACGACGGCGGCCGATGCGGCGCGGCTGGAGCGCGCGATCCGCGCGGACCCCGCGGTGGAGGCCGTGTTCTCGCGCGTGGGCCGGCAGGTGGCGGTCGCGGGGATGGACGAGAGCGAGAGCGGGCTGAACACCGCCACGCTGGAGGTGCGGCTCCGCGACGGCGCGGCGACGGCGGAGGCGCTCCGCCGGCTCAGGACGCGCCTGGGCGGCTTTCCCGCGGGGGCGGTGACGCTGGAGACGGGGCAGGCCACGCAGCTCGGCCGCCTGCTGGGCGCGGGGGAGAGCGACCTGTCCGTGCGCATCCGCGGCGAGGACCTGGACGCGGCGATGGCCTACGCGGCGCAGGTCCGGTCGCGCCTCCTCTCCGTCCACTCGGTCGCCAACGTACGCGTGGGGACGGAGATGGGGCAGCCCGAGGTGCGGGTGGAGATCGATCGCGAGCGCGCGGCGGCGTACGGGATGGACCCGTCGCGCGTGGCGGCGACGGTGGAGGCGTACATGAAGGGGAAGGAGGCCACGCAGCTGGTGGACTTCGACCGCCGGGTCCCCATCGTGGTCCGCCTTCCCGAGAGCGCCCGCCGCAGCGCGGAAACGCTGGAGACGCTCACCGTGGACGGCGTTCCGCTGCGCGAGCTCGTGCACGTGCGCACCGCCAGCGGGCCGGCGGAGATCCGCCGCGTGGACCAGGGACGCGTGGTGACGGTGCTGGCGGACGTGGCCGGCGGCGGCGGGGTGACGCGCGCGGTGGAGGCGGTGCGCGGCGCGCTGGCCTCGGTGCCGCCGCCGCACGGGCTGCGCGCGGAGATCGGCGGCGAGAACGAGGAGATGCGGAAGGGGTTCCGCGACCTGGCGCTCGCCTTCTCCCTCGCGCTCGTCCTGTGCTACATGCTCCTCGCCGCCGAGTTCGAGAGCCTGCTCCACCCCTTCATCATCCTCCTCGCCGTCCCGCTCGCGGCGTTCGGGGCGGCGGTGGCGCTCTGGGTGGGGGGATCGGGGATCAACACCATGAGCCTGATCGGGATCGTGATCCTGGTCGGCATCGTGGACAACGACGCGGTGGTGAAGCTCGACTTCATCAACCAGATGCGCCGCCAGGGGATGGGCCGCCACGACGCCATCCGCGCCGCGGGCCACGCGCGCTTCCGGCCCATCGTGATGAACACCATCACCGCCATGCTGGGGCTGCTGCCGATGGCGCTGGGGATCGGCGCCGGCGGCGAGCTGCAGGCGCCGCTGGCGATGGCGGTCTTCGGCGGGCTGCTGAGCGCGACCGCGCTGACGCTCGTCGTCATCCCCGTCTCCTACGACCTGCTGGAGGAGCTGCAGGAGCGCATGCTCCGTTGGTTCCGTGCTCCGTCCGCCATCCCGTCCGCCGGCCCTTCGCCCTCACCCGCCGCGTCCCCCAGGCCCGTCCCCGCCGCGGCGGAGGAGATGTCGGACGGTGTGCGCAATCACCCGGTCGCCGCGCCGGGCCTGGTCGCGGGGGACTGATGCCGTCGCGCGCCCGAACCCCCCGATCGATCCCTGCTGTCTTAACTGCGTCATCGAGGATGGTGATCGCCCGGCACCCGCGCGCCGGGGAATCACCCTCCGAGAAAAAAATTCGGATACTCATCGCATGCCGAGCCCTCCACGGCTCGCCGTCTCCTTCCACGCGGGGACGGAAGGGCGTGCTCGCCGCCCTCGCGATGATCGTCTTCGCCGCGGGCGGGTGCTCCCCCGCTCCCCGTCCTCCCCGCGAGGGCGCGGAGGGCGCGGCGATCGAGGGGCTGCGGGCCGGGCTGGTAGGCGAGGTGGAACTCGTCGCCGCGCGCGACAGCGTGGCGAACCCCGACCGCCCCGTCTACCCGCTCGACTCGGCGCGGGTGGACCGGCTCTGGACGGCGCAGGGCGCGGACTGGGAGGAGCCGATCCGCATCGCCCTCTCTCCCGAGCGGGTGTTCGTGCTGGACCCGCGCGCCCGCGCCATCCACACGGTGCTGCGCAGCGGGCTGATGGGGCCGCGCGCCGACCGCTACGTCTCCTTCCGCGGACCCACGGGGATCGCCTGGTCCGGCGGGCTGCTGGCCGTGGCCGACACCTCGTACGAGCAGATCTTCATCACCGAGGAGTTCGGGCCCGAGCGCCGGAGCGTGGCGGCCAGCCCGTCGGCCGCCGTCGTGGCCGTGGGGAACCGCCGCTTCGCCGTCACCGACCGCGGCGAGGGCGCGCTCGACTGGCGGGTCGTCGGCGAGGAGCCGGCCCGCGACGCCACGCTGAGCCTCCCCCCCGCCCCCGCCGATCCGAAGGCGTCCGGATGCGCCCGCGTCTCCGGCGGCCGGCGCCTGATCCAGTCTTCCTGCTATCTCCCCGCCTTCCGCGTGGTCGACGCGAACGGCCGCCGCACGCGCCGCGTGGACATCGACCGCTCCGCGTCCGGCGTGGACGGCCCCCTCGCCGGCCGCCTGCAGGCGCGGCTGGGCGAGTACGCGCTGGCGGGCGAGGAGACGCCGCCCGCGCTGATCGACTCGGTGAAGGCGGTGAACGATGCGATGCGGCCGGTGCGCGGCGTCCGCTACGACGAGGCGGGGCGGCGCTTCGCGGTGTGGAGCGTGGCCCCGGACGGTGTGGGGACGCGCGTGGACGTGCTCTCCGCCGAGGGCGTGTACCTGGGCCGGGTAGACTTCGACGCGCCGTGGCTGGACTTCGCGTTCGACCGCGGGGTCCTCTTCGCGCTGGAGCGGCGCCCCGGCCTCGGGGCTTATTGGCTGGCCGCGTACGCCATCGGCTTCTCGCTGCACGAGGTCACCGCCGTCGCCGGGCGGGCCCGGAAGGCGGCGCCGTGATCCGCTTCTCCATCCGCCGCCCCGTGGCCGTGGCGATGGGGTACGCGGGCCTCGCCCTCCTGGGCGTCGCCAGCTGGGTGAAGATGCCGGTGGAGCTGCTTCCGGCGACCGAGCTGCCGCGGCTGCGCGTGACCTCCACCTGGCGCGGCTCCAGCCCGGAGCAGACCGAGGCGTTCCTCACCTCGCCCGTCGAGGCGGCGGTGCAGCAGGTGCGCGGGGTGGAGAAGGTCGAGTCCGTCTCCGAGGAGCGGAACGGCGCCGGCGTGTCCACCGTGGACGTGCAGTTCGCGCGCGGGACGGACATGGACTTCGCGCGGCTCGACCTATCCGAGCGCCTGGCCGCGCTCGAGGAGCAGCTCCCGCGCGGCGCGCTGCATCCCCGGGTGGAGCCGTACGTTCCGCCCGAGTTCGAGAAGCAGCGCAAGCCCTTCCTCCTCTACACCATCACCGGCCCCTACACCGCCCAGGCGCTGCGCCGCCACGTGGACGAGCAGGTCGCCCCCGACCTGCGCCAGCTGGCCGGCGTGGCCGACGTGCGCGCCTGGGGCGGGCGCGACCGCGTGCTGGAGGTGGAGCTCAGCGAGCCGAAGATCCTCGCCCTGGGCCTGGACCCCGAGGACGTCCGCGCGCGGGTGGCGGGGATGGAGTACGTGCGCGAGGCCGGCGCGGTACGGCGGGGGGGGATGCTGTACACCGTCGCCATCCGCGAGCGCCCCGCCGGGGTCGACGACGTGCGGGCGATGCCGCTGCTGTCGGACCGCGGGCGGATCGTGCGGCTGCGCGACGTGGCCGAGGTGCGCGACACCTACGACGATCCGTCGCAGCTCTACCGCATCGACGGGCAGCCCGCCGTATCCTTCCAGGTCTTCAAGGAGGTGGGGACGAACGTCGTCTCCGTCGCCGATCGGGTGAAGGCGCGGCTGCGGGAGACGAGGGGGAGCCTCCTTCCCGGCGCGCGGCTGATCCTGGACGAGGACGAGAGCCGCGCGGTGCGCGCGCAGCTCACCGACCTGCGCTGGCGCGCGCTCTCGTCGGCGCTCGTCGTCTTCATCGTCCTCTTCGCCTTCCTGCGCTCCTTCCGCTCGGCGATAATCGTGTTCAGCAGCATCGCCTTCGCGGTGCTCATCACCCTGAACCTGATCTATTTCGGCGGGCTGACGCTGAACGTGCTCACGCTGATGGGGCTGGCGATGGGCTTCGGCGTGGTGATCGACAACGCCGTGGTCGTGCTGGAGAACATCTATCGCCGCGCCCGCCCGGGGGAAGATCCCGCCGCGGCCGCCGAGCGCGGCGCCCGGGAGGTCGTCCTCCCCGTCCTCGCCGCGACGGCGACGAACGTCATCGTCTTCGTTCCCTTCATCTACCTGCAGGGCGAGGTCCGGCTCTTCTACGTTCCGCTGGCCATCGTGGTGGGGCTGACGAACCTGGCCTCGCTCGCCGCCGCGTTCTCGTTCACGCCGGCCCTGGCGTCGCGGCTGCTGGGGCGGCGCGCGCTGGTGCTGCACCGGCGCGCGGACGGGCGGCCGCCGTGGTACACGCGCGTGTACGGGTCGATGGTGCGCTTCACCCTGCGCCGCCCGTGGGTCGCCGTCGCCGTTCCCGTGGTGATGCTGGCGGGGTCGGGGTTCCTGTTCCAGAAGTACGTCACC
Source organism: Longimicrobium sp. (assembly GCF_035474595.1). NCBI lineage: Bacteria > Pseudomonadati > Gemmatimonadota > Longimicrobiia > Longimicrobiales > Longimicrobiaceae > Longimicrobium > Longimicrobium sp. Next base: position 12,043 of record NZ_DATIND010000045.1, on the reverse strand, counting down.
CGCGGCACCCTGTGGCGGCCGTGGTGGGACGAGGACTCGTACATCCGCATCCAGGTGGAGCAGCCGCGCGGCGAGGAACTGGCCAACACCGACGCGCTGGCGCGGCAGTTCGAGCAAAAGCTGGGGGAGATGCCCGAGGTGGCGCGTTTCACCACCCGCGTGTACCCCGAGGCCGCGGACATCCGCGTGGACTTCCCGGATTCGCTGCAGGCGACGGCGATCCCGCTGGCCATCAAGGAGCAGATGGAGGCGTACAGCCACCTCTTCGGCGGCAGCGAGGTGCGGGTGTACGGGTACGGGCCGTCGTTCTACGGCGGGGGCGGGTCGCCGCCCAACTACACCATCCGCGTGCTGGGCTACAACTACGAGCAGGTGCGCTCCATCGCCGAGGACCTGGGCGAGCGGCTGAAGCGCTTCTCGCGCATCCGGGAGGTGGACACCAACGCCAGCGGCCAGTGGTTCGAGCACGACCGGGCGACCGAGGTGGTGGTGCGCATCGACCGGCAGCGGCTGGCGATGCACGCGCTGACCGCACAGGCCGTGGTCCGGCGCGTGGCCGCCGCGGTGGGGCGCGACGAGCGCCGCAGCTTCGTGCGCGTGGGCGACGAGGAGATGACCTTCTCCGTTCAGCTGGCGGGGAGCCGCACGCTGGAGCTGCGGCAGCTGGAGGCGCTCACCATCCCCGCGCCCGGCGGCGAGCCGGTGCGGCTGGGCGAGGTGGCCACGCTGGGCGAGCGCGAGGTGCTGGCCCGCATCCTCCGCGAGGACCAGCAGTACCAGCGCACGGTGGCGTACGAGTTCCGCGGCCCGGCCAGGCTGGGCGACCGCGTGCAGGAGGCGGTGATCCGCTCCACGCGCCTTCCCGCCGGCTACCAGCTGGTGGGGAAGAAGGAGTGGAAGTGGGGGGATGACGAGAAGGGGCAGATCTACGGCGTGCTGGCCTTCTCCCTCGTCCTCGTCTTCATGGTGTGCGCGGGACTGTTCGAGTCCGTGCGCCAGCCGATGTGCGTGCTGCTGACGGTGCCGATGGCGCTGATCGGCGTCTTCCTCATCTACTTCTTCACCAACGCCAGCTTCACCCGCGAGGCGTTCATCGGGGTGGTCATGATGGGCGGTGTGGTGGTGAACAACGCGGTGCTGCTGATCGACCGGGTGAACCAGGTGCGGCGCCACGACGGAGTCGCGCTCCACGACGCGATCGTGCAGGGAACGCTGGAGCGCGTGCGGCCGATCCTGATGACCAGCTCGGTCACCGTCATCGGCCTCCTTCCGCTCGTCCTGTTCAGCAAGGCGGCGGACGCGAACATCTGGAACGCGCTCGGCTTCTCGCTCCTGGGCGGCCTCGCCAGTTCCACGATTCTGGTGCTGACGGTGACGCCCGCGCTCTACCTCCTCTTCGAGCGCGGCCCCGAGCGCCGCCGCCTGGCCAAGCTGGCCGCGACGGCGACAATGCGCGTCCCGCCGATCTCCCCGCCGGTCCCGGCATCCTGAACCGCATACCGGGTCCGGCAATCACCTGTGCATGACGGACACGGAGAGACGTCATCCTGAGGCCGGCCACACCGAAGTCACCCCCGCACGAGCGGTTGCAGGCCGAAGGATCTACAGGTGAGGTCGCACGTGCGCTGCCGAAATCGCACGATTGATCCCGAACAGAGGGCGCAGAGGACTCCGATGAGTTCCTCTGCGCCCTCCGCGGCCTCTGCGTGACCCGCCGTTCTTCTACATCACCATCATGTCGTGCTCCATCGCGGCGCCCAGAATGCGCTGCATGCGGGCGCGCTGGTCCGCGCGGAGGATGCGGTCGTGCGCCGCCTCGTAGCCGGTCCACGCGCGGGCGGCGGCGGCGTTCACCGTGGCGGCCTCGCGGCGGCGGGCGAGCGCGGCGCGGACCCGCGCCGCCGACTGCTCGCACGCGGAGGCCAGCATCCGGTTCTGCGCGCCGTCCGTGCGGGCGAGCTGCCCGGTGCGCCTCACCTCGCCCGCGCATGCGCCGGGGGCGAGGAGCGCGATCCCCTGCGCCACCGCCTCGTCCGCGCCCGCCGCCCACGTGGACGGGAGCCCGGCGCGCAGGTACGGCAGTGCGCGATGCTCCTGCGCGAACATTCCGTCCGGGTTGTCGAGCCACACCCACGCGTGCACCATGGTCAGCAGGGTGCGCCCCTCCGGCCCCACCCGCCCGTTGCGGATGCGGCGCCGGACGATGCCGTGCAGCAGCGGCCGGTCCTCGGTGGCGGCGTCGGCCAGGTGCGCGATGTCGTGCGTGTGCCACGCGTCCGCGCTCCCGGCGAACCCCGCGGGGACGGGATCGCCCGGACGGCGGTAGACGGTGTAGGCCACGCCGGCGAGCACCTTCCGCCCGCCGATGTTCACGTACTGCAGCGTGGACGGATGCTGGAGATCGAGCGGCCGCCCGACCAGGTCCGGCCGGTACCAGTGCTCGCCCATCAGCGGCGACTCCTGGCCGAAGCGCCGGTATCCGTCCGCCACCGCGCTCGCGTGGTCGCGGTACCGCGCCGTCGCCGCGCGCACCGCCTGGACCTGCGCGGCCAGCTCCGCCGAGTCGCGCGCGGACAGCGGCGCGGCACCGTGCGCGCCGTGGCCGCCGTCCATCGCCGCATGCTCGTGCTGCGCGACCGCCCGCGCGGGGAGCGAGATCGTGGCTGCGGCGATCAAGATGAGGAAGAGCAGGGGGATTCGGATCATGCGCGTATGTCGTTCTGCGGCAACGTCGTGGGATGATGGGGCCGATGAAGGATGATACACCCGGGCGCGGGGGAAGGTTGGGTGCTCGTACGCCGCATCGCGCCCTCTCCGGCCGGCCGAGGCCGTCCACCAGTCCCGTACCGGGAGAGGTCGCCTGCACCCATCACCGCCACACCGAAGCATCGGTGCGGCCAGAGGCTTCAGGCCGCGCCGATGCCGGACAGCCCCCCTCGCCCGGAACGGGAGAGGGCGAGCGCTCTAAGGCGCGGGGAGAGGGCAGCGATGGCGCGGGAACGCACCTAAGCCTCTCCGGCCTGCCATCGATCATCATCCCCAACTCTCCCAAACCGAAAGCCGCCCCGGAGATTCGCTCTCCGGGGCGGCTTCGTCATCTCCCGTCTCCCGATCGCCCTACCGGTTCAGCCAGTAGGTGGCCTTGATCAGGAAGACGTTGCGCGAGCCGCGGTCGAACACGTTGCTGATCCCGTCGCCCAGGCGGAACTGGCCCTCGTCGGTCACGCCGTTGCGGTCCTGCTGCCACACGAAGAAGAGCGTGCTTCCCGGCCGGTACTCCCAGCGCAGCACCGCGTTGCCGCGCAGTGAGGCGAAGGTGAAGTCGTCGTCCGAGGTGGTGGCGAAGGGGTCGAAGTCGTAGCTGCGCGGCCGCGCCAGCGAGCGGTAGCCGTGGAAGTCGTTGCTCGAGACGAACGGCTGCGCGAACAGCTGCAGCGACAGCGTGGGCGTGAACGTCCAGTCCAGCCGCGTGTCCATGGCCAGCTCGGTGGCGTCCACCGTGGCGAAGATGTAGCGGTTGCCGTAGGTGGCCGTGGCCGTGGGGTCCTCCTGCGTGTCCACCCACTGCGTGGGGTTGCGCGACCGCGTCAGGCTGGGCCCCACGCTCACCCGCACCGACGAGGTGGGGCGGTAGGTGGCGCTCACGCCGGCGTTGCGGCTCCACCCGCCGTCGCCGTCGGCGCCCAGGCCCGCCGACAGGTCGAACGACAGCGGCTTGCGCCCGTCGGTGCTCTGGTAGGCGTTCACGGTCCACCCGCCGGCGCGGCGGATGGCCGGCCCGCCGCGCGTGGAGCGGTCGTCCCAGCGGGGAAGCGTCACCGTGCCGCTCAGCTGGCTGTACCAGAAGTTCTTCCACTGCGCCTGCAGCCCGGTGCCCACGCCGTTGTAGATCACGTCGCCGCCGAAGTTCCACGCCGCGTTGTGGTAGATGTACGCGGTGCGGTTGCGGAAGGTGGGCGTGAGCGTGTTGTTGCGCTGTCCGTAGAAGGTGCTGAAGGCGCGGTAGTCGCCCCGGTTCATGAACCCGATGTCGTTGGTCTCGAACCCCGGGCTCACCTCCACGTACGTGGCCGACATGTCCCACTTGCCGCTGTGGCTGAGGGACAAGCCAGCGTCGTGCCCGTCCAGCGAGGTGCGCGTGGGGTCGTAGGTCAGGTAGTCGGCGTCCGGCCGGTTGTAGTAGTGCGCCGCCGCCCGCTGCGTCCGCGCGATGGCGTCGGCCGAGCCGCTCACCCGCGTTCCCGCCAGGTAGCCGGAGAGCGTCCAGTCGCGGTTCCCCCAGCTGTGCGAGCCGTCGAGCCCGAACATCGCCGCGCGCGAGCGCAGGAAGGGGTCGAACTCGTTGCCGCGCAGGTCGCGCCCCACCCCGGTCACCATCCCCCCCACCACCGTGGCGCCCTTGTGGAAGTCGCGCCGCACCCGCCCCACGAAGTAGTTGGTCAGCGGCTCCACGGGGTAGCGCCCGTCCACCCCGCCCGAGGTGCGGTACTGGCCGTTCTCGCGGTTGGTCAGCGCGTCCATGAAGCCCAGCGACCACCCGCCGATCTTCCCGCTCACCTTGCCGGCGCCCAGGATCGTCGTCGCGTCGGGGGCGTGCTCCTCGTCCACGTCGTCCAGCCGGATGGCGCCCTGCGGCGAGCGGCCGATGCGGCGCGAGTAGAAGAACTGCGTGAAGCCGTAGCTGTTGAAGGTGTTCAGGTTGCCGAACTGGAAGATGTCGGCGCCCTCCACGAAGAACGGCCGCCGCTCGGGGAAGAAGGTCTCGAACGCCGACAGGTTCACCACCGCGGGGTCCACCTCCACCTGCCCGAAGTCGGGGTTGATGGTGGCCGACAGGGTCAGCCCGCCGGGAAGCCCGGCCTTCAGGTCCGCGCCCATCCCCCCCGCGAAGGTGCTGGCACCCCGGAAGTGGGTGCGGTCGGCGGTGGGGAGGTGGTCCAGCTTGCTGCTCACGTACGGCATCACCTCCAGCCGGTGCGCCTGCCTGAGGCCCTGCAGCCCGTCCAGCTCGCCGAAGAGCGAGACGAAGGCGTTGGAGTTGGCGGCGATGGGGCTCCAGAAGTCCACCTCGCCGCGGCGCGGCAGGTAGCGGCGGAAGTTCAGCCCCCAGCGCCCGCCCGCGTTCACCGCGGCGGCGTTGAAGCGCAGCTGCGAGAGGGGGATGCGGAACTCGGCGGTCCACCCGGCGCTGTCCACGTGCGCGGCGCCGTCCCACACCGCGTCCCAGTCCGAGTCGATCCCCTCGCCGTCGTTGTAGCGCAGGAAGTCTTCCTTCACGCCCTTGGGATTGAGGCCGAAGACGAAGGCGGTGCGCTTGTCGTTGTAGCTGTCGATGAACACCCGCGCGCCGTCGGACTCGGAGCCCTGGTCGCGGCGGGTGAGCTGCGCCATGATCGAGTCGGGATGCGGGTCGTGCATCCGCATCCCCACGTACAGGTTCTCGCCGTCGAAGAGCACGCGCGCCTCGGTGCGCAGCGTGGCGGGGCTGCCGTCGCTGGGCGACTGCTGCACGAAGTCGCCGGCGGGGGCGGCCGTGGCCCAGGCGGCCTCGTCCAGCTTCCCGTCCATGTGGATCTCGGTGGCGGCGGCGGCGCGCAGGGTGCGCTGCGGCGAGCCGGCGGTGGCGCCGCGCGCCGGGGGCTGCCCGGAGGTGGCGGCGACCTGCTGCGCAAGGGCGGGGCGGGCCGCCAGCAACGCCGCGGCCAGCAGGGCCATGCGCGACGAGGTGCGATCGAACATCGGGGTGTTCTCCAGCGGGGGAGAGGGTAAAGAGGCGCAGGGACCGGGGCGCCTGCGGGATCTAAGGTCAAAGGTCCTGCCCGGACCGTCTCGCGGGGATACGGCGCGGCCGTACGCGCGGAGACGGGAGTTTGATTCACCCATCGCCCGGAAGGTTGTAAACCCTCCGGCGGCTCTGGCGCTCCCCGGAGGGACCGCCGCGCAGCCGTTTCCGGCATCCTGAAAAATCGCCTATCTCCGCCAGCGCGCAAGCGTTGCAGCGCCAACCGCTTGCCCGGTGCCGCGAACTGCCCGTCCGGCGGGGACGAAGCGTGGGTTCGGGGGGATGCTAATCGCCCGCTAATATTTTAGCATCACCCGGCGGAGAAAACCGCCGCGGACTTCCCCGGCGGTCGCTCCTTCGCTGCGGTCAGGCCCCGCCGCTGTCGCCCACCACGGCGTCGGACTCGGCGGTGACGCCGCCGCTCACCTCGCCCAGCAGCCGCAGCCCCAGGTCGCGCTTCTGGCCCATGGCCACGCGGCGCGCGTCGTTCCCCAGCTTCCGCTGCGCGTTGGCCCGCTCGGCGCGCGCCTTGGGGCAGTCGGCGGCGGAGACGGCGTGGCGCGAGAGCTGCGCGGCCAGCCGGTTCAGCGCGTCCAGGTCGGCCTCCACCCGCAGCTGCCCGCGCGAGGTGGTGGCGCGCACCCCGTGGCCCTCCACCCGCACCTGCACGCCCCGGGGGACGGAGATGACGGCGCGCACGCGGTTCCCGCTGACGGTGGCCGTCACCCCGCCGCCGCCGGATGCCAGGCGCACGGTGGGCGCGGGGCGCGGTTCCGGCGCGCGCTGGCGCGGGCGCCGCGGCGTGCGCTTCGGCGCGGCGGGGGCGGAGCGGGCCGGGGCGGGCGCGGGCGCCACGGCGGCGGGGCGGGGCGCGCGGATCACCTCGGCGCTCCCGCGGATCGACAGCCGCTCGCCCGTGGCCGGGTCCAGGTTCCAGGTGCGCGCGCCGGGCATCCGCCACGCCACCCCCTGCGGCGCGTCCGTCCGCTCCGACGGGGCGACGGCGGCCAGGGGCAGCGTGGCCAGGAGCACGGCGCCCGCGCAGATGGCGGCGGTGCGGCCGGTGACGGCGCGGCGGTCGCGCGTGGCCTCGAGCACCGCGCGCACCCGTCCCTCCAGGTGGCTGGGCCGCGCCATGGCAATGGCAGCGGCCAGCGCCGGCGCGCGGTAGGCGCGGGCCACGTCCAGCAGGTGTCCGGCGTAGTCCGACGCGCGGGCGCCGGCCGAGAGGACCAGGTCGTCGCACGCCTGCTCGCGCTCCACCCGCATCTGCCGCGCGGCCCACCAGGCGCCGGGATGGAACCAGTAGACGGCGCAGCAGATCTCCGCCCCCAGCTGCATCAGGCAGTCGCGCCGGGCCACGTGGGCCAGCTCGTGGAGCAGCACCACGCGGCGCCGCTTCGCGCTCCACCCGTCGGCCTCGGCGGGAAGGAGGATGGCGGGGCGGAAGGCGCCCCAGGTGAGCGGCATGGCCGCCTCGCGGCTGCGCAGCAGCGCCACCGGGCGCCGCACGCCCACCGCGGCGGCGAAGCGCTCCAGCAGCTCCGTCCACCGCGGGTCCGTCACCGGCTCGGCCGCGCGGGCCAGCTTGCGCACGCCGTGGAGCCCCATCCCCAGTCTCCCCAGCACCACCAGCGCCCCCGCGGCCCAGACGGCGGCGGCGAGCAGGAGGAGGGGATGGGGAGATGCGGGGACGGCCGGGATCGACGCGGCCGTCCACGCCGCGGCCGACCCGGGGGGGCGGAGGATGGCGAGGAGCGCCGGCTTCCAGTCGGGGAGGAGGAGGACGAGCGCGGGGAGCGCCATCAGGCCGCCCAGCGCCAGCGCCCACACCAGGTGCCGCGCCGCGGCCGAGCCCCGCCGCAGCGCCCGCGCCCCGCCCGCGGCCGCGCCCAGCAGCAGCGTGGACTTGGCCAGGATCAGGGCGGCTTGCGCCAGCGTGGGCGCCAGGGCGGGGGCGGCGGTCATGGTGTCAGCGTCCCTGCTTGCGTGCTTCGTCGATGAGCTGCGACAGGCGGTCCAGCTCGTTCTCCGACAGGCCTCCCTCCGGCAGCTCCAGCAGCGCGGCCACCGCGGCCTCGGTGCTGCCGCCGAAGAAGGTGCGCACCAGGTGGCTCAGCGCGTCGCTCTTCACGGCGTCGCGCGGCACGATGGGCAGATACAGATAACGGGGCCCGTCCTGCTCGTGTTTCAGGTGCCCCTTCTCTTCCAGGATGCGCATGAGCGCGCGGACCGCGGAGTAGCTGGGCGGGTCGGGAAGGCGCTCCAGCACTTCGCTGACGCTGGCCTTCCCCATCCGGTAGACCACATCCATGATCTGCCGTTCGCGGCGGCTGAGCTGGTTCAGCGCGGTGTTCCGGTTCATCGGGGGTGGGGATCTGGGAATCGGTGCCCGTGGGGAGTGGGCTGCTAAATCTCTAGCACGGGGAATGATTAGCCCCCCGCCCGCGCGCCGTCAAGCATCACGTGAACGCGCGCGCCCGCCTCGGTCTGACGGTCCTCCACGAAAGCTTTACAGGACGAACGAGGCGAGCGGGCTCGGCGGATGCCCGGGGCCCGGGATCATTGCGCCCCCGCAGGTCCGTAGAAGGCCTCCCGCGCGAGCGCGTCGAGCGCGCGCACGAAGCCGCGGACCACGCGCAGGCGGAACGCCACCCCGAATGGCGGAAGCACGCGCCGGATCAGGGCCACCAGGCCCTCCGTGGCGCGCTGCCCGCTGCTGCGGTCCAGCAGCCAGAAGAGCAGCACCGCCAGGTGCACCAGGTCGAGCGCGCGGCCCAGCGCTTCGGCGTCGGCGCCGGCGGGCGCGTCGGCCGCGCGGCTGGCCGCCTCTACGAACGCGCTCTGCACGCGCTCGCGGGAGAACGCGGTGGCCGGCGCGAAGAGGCCCTCGTCGCGCCCGCCGACCAGGACCGGCACGAGCGCCACGAGCGTGCCGCGATGCGGCCGCAGCACGTCCAGGCTCGTCTCCAGCGCGAAGGCGAAGCGGTCGCGCCAGCGGCCGGCCGGAAGGTGCCGGGCCCGCTCCTGGAATTCCCGCGAGAGCTCGTCGTAGAGGGCCAGGACCACCGCGCGCTTGCTGGGAAAGTAGCGATACAGGAGCCCCGGGCTGGCGCCGGCCTCGGCCGCGATCTCGCGCAGCGTCGTCTCCTCGTAGCCCCGTGTTGCGAAGAGGTTGATGGCGGTCCGGTACAGCTTCCGCCGCGTTTCCTCGCCCTGCGGCGTGGCGCCGGGCGGCCGGCCGCGCCCGCGCCGCGGGGGCGGGCCCGGGGCGGGCTCTTGACGGCCGTCATTATTATCAGTAAACATGTTCACCATAATAGCTGCACCCGCGGGTGGACACAAGCCGGAGGTGGCTCGATGAAGGTGGTGATCCCGGGTGGTTCGGGGCAGGTGGGACGGGTGCTGGCCGAGGTCCTGCGGAGACGCGGCGACGAGGTCGTGGTGCTCGGCAGGGGCGGGCGGCACCGGCCGGGGGTGGTGGACTGGGACGGGCGGAACCTCGGGGCGTGGGCGGACGAGGTGGACGGCGCCGACGCGGTGATCAACCTGGCGGGGCGCAGCGTGAACTGCCGCTACGACAAGTCGAATCTGGCGGAGATGCTCGCATCGCGCGTCGACTCCACGCGCGCGGTGGCCCAAGCCATCGAGGCGGCGGCGCGGCCGCCCCGCGTGTGGCTGCAGGCGAGCACCGCCACGATCTACGCGCACCGCTTCGACGCGCCGAACGACGAGGAAACCGGAGTGATCGGCGGCCACGAGCCGGGCGCGCCCGGCTACTGGCGCTTCAGCATCGAGATCGCGCAGGCGTGGGAGCGCGAGCTGGCGGCGGCGAGCACGCCGCGCACCCGGCGCGTGGCCATGCGGATGGCGATCGTGATGGCCCCCGACCGCGGCGGAACGTTCGGCATCCTCCACCGGATCACGCGCCTGGGGCTCGGCGGGGCGATCGCGGGCGGGGCGCAGTACATCTCGTGGATCCACGACCACGACCTGGCGCGCGCCGTGGCGTGGCTGCTGGACCGTGAGGACATCGAGGGTCCCGTGAACCTCGCCGCGCCGGAACCCCTTCCCCAGCGCGAGTTCATGCGCGCGCTGCGCGGCGCGATGGGCGTTCCCGCCGGCGTCCCGGCCACGCGGTGGATGATGGAGATCGCCGCGTTCTTCCACCGCACCGACACCGAGCTCCTGCTCAAGAGCCGCCGCGTCGTCCCAACCCGCCTGCTCGACGCCGGCTTCGGGTTCGAGTTTCCCTCCTGGCCCGCCGCGGCGCGCGACCTCGTCGCCCGCTTCCGGTGACCGGCCACAGGTTTCACACGGAGGGAACGGAGGACTGATGTTGTTCCTCCGTTTCCTCCGTGTGATGTCCTGCTGTCAGGAGGGTCGAGAACGCCCGCCCGATTCGTCGATCGGGATGACGCGCAAAAAGGACGCGGAGACGGGCGTCTCCGCGTCCTCCGGATCGTTCGGGGAAGCCGATGCTACTCCGCGGGGTAGAGGCGGTACGGGGCGATGCTGCGCTCCCACTGCGCGTCCTCCTGCTGCCAGCGCGCGAAGATGCTGCGCGGGTCCTCGCCGGCGCGCACGGCGGCGGGGGCCCACTCGCTCCCCAGCATCTGCCGCATCGACCCCATCCCCAGCTGCTCGGGATACATCTTCCGCAACTCCACCAGGAACACCAGCGCGGTCAGCACCGGCTGGTACGCCTCTCGGTCGGTGATGGCCAGCCGCACGCCGTGGCAGCGCCGCCCCGCGAACTGCATCCACCCGCTCCCGCGCGGCGTCCACTCGGCCCGCTCGAAGCGCACGCCCGGCAGGCCGTACGCCCGCACCCGCCGCAGCAGCGCGTCGCCGTCCACGTACGGCGCGCCCACGTAGCTGAACGGCGCCTCGGTGCCGCGCCCCACGTTCAGGTTGGTCGTCTCCAGCATCACCAGCCCGCTGAAGCTGAGCGCCGCGTCCAGCGTGCGGATGTTGGGCGACGGGTTGATCCAGCGCAGCCCCGTCTCGTCGAACCAGTCGCCGCCCCGCCAGCCGTCCGCCGGCACCACCGTGAGCCGCGTGCCCAGACGGTACTCGCCGTTCACGTACCGCGCGAGCTCGCCCGCCGTCAGGCCGTGGCGGAGCGGGACGGGAAAGTGCCCGGTGATCAGCGGGCCGCGGTTACGCATCTCGAACTGCATCAGCGGCCCCTCCACCCGCGCCGTCACGGGGTTCGGGCGGTCCAGGACGATGAAGGGGATGCCGGCCTTTGCGGCCTCTTCCATCGCCATCGTCATCGTCCAGACGTAGGTGTACGCCCGCGCGCCGATGTCCTGCATGTCGAACAGCAGCACGTCGATGCCGCGCAGCATGGCCGGCGTGGGGCGCTGCGTGGCGCCGTACAGCGAGTGGATGGTCAGCCCCGTGCGCGCGTCGCGCTGCGAAGCGATGTGCGCGCCGCCGTCTACGTTGCCCCGGATGCCGTGCTCCGGCCCAAAGAGCGCCACCAGCCGTACCTGCGGATGCTGGTGCAGCAGGTCGATGGCGCTGCGCCCGTCGGGGGTGACGGCCGTGTGGTTGGTGATGAGCCCCACCCGCTTGCCCCGCACCAGGTGCAGCGAGTCGCGCAGCAGCACCTCCAGCCCCGGCGTCACCGCCTGCGCCTCGCGGGGTGCCGGCGGCGTGGCCCGCACGGGCGCGATGTGCGCGATGGTGGCGGCGGGCGACGGCGTGCGCTGCCCGTAGGACAGCGAGACGGCCGTGGCGGCGACGGCGGCAGTAAGCGCGCCGGCGGCGGCAATGCGGACGGGGAGCGAGATGGACATGGACTGCGACGGCTGCGGTTCTGGCTCTCCGGGCGCAGGCGCGGACGTGCACCGGCGACGTTCGCGCACCCGGAGCGGATTTTCCGGCGCGTGCCGCTGCGCCGTGCTTCCCGTGGATACGGGCGGCGCGCGCGGCACGGTTTCAGGGGTGATGGAGGAGGCGCGGCCCGGGCGGGCCAATCGCTCAAACCCGATGCGCCGCACAATGTTCCGCGATTCCTGCTCGAAATCAACCCCGTCCCGGCCCTGCGGCAGACGGACACATCCACGGGCGGCAGAATCCCATCCGTGGTGTCCGCGGAGGCGGACAGTGTGAAGTTGTAGCCGCGAATTCATTCGCTCCTGTCTCGATCCGCGCCGCTCCCGTCTCTTCGCCTCTTCCTGCCCCCGCATCGCTCGCCTGCCGAATCCGCCCGTGCCGCTCTCCTAGTCTCCCGCGCACCGGATCGCCGTC
>NZ_DATIND010000044.1 GCF_035474595.1 Longimicrobium sp. | reverse complement strand
AGTCGCAGCAACAACTACGGGAAGCCTCGCAAACTGCGCGAGGCTGATCCGCTCATTCTGTGGCATCAGCGCTCACGACCACTGTCCTTTCATCCTCCGTGGTCGCGCGCAGCGCGGTGTTCGACTCAGGATGACGTCGGGCGGGGCCGGCGCGGAAGCACAGACTCATTTTCTGGACCTGGTATTCCATGCCGGACCCGCGATTACGGCCCGCACCGTGTCCGAACCGCCGCGCGAGGCCGGGGGGGCAGTCCCGCAGGGACTTTGTGCGGTTGTTGCCGCGAATTCATTCGCCCCCCGCGTGAAGTCTCCCGCTCCTATGCGTGGCCGCCGCACGAGTCGCGGATCACCAAGCGGGTCGGCAGCGTTTCGCGGGCGCGCGGGTGGCGGCTGCCGGCCTCGACGGCGCGGACCAGGTGCTCGATGGCGCGGGCGCCCAGCTCGCTGATGGACACGTGCACGCTGGAGAGCGGCGGCGTCAGGTAGCGGCAGATGGGGATGTCGTCGAAGCCCGCCACCGCCACGCCGCCGGGAACCGGGACGCCCGCCTGCCGCAGCCCGCTGATCAGCCCGATGGCCATGGAGTCGTTCGCCGCAAAGACTGCCGTCGGACGGGGATCCGCCGCCAGCACCGCCTCCGCCGCCGCGTAGCCCGCCTCGTCGGTGAAGTCGCCGGGAAGCTCCAGCGCCGGGTCGGGGGCGATCCCCATCTCCTCCAGCGCGGCGCGGTAGCCGCGCAGCCGCTCGCCCGCGTCGAAGTTGTGCCGCGGGCCGCAGAGCATGGCGATGCGCCGGTGCCCGTGCGCGCCCAGGTGCCTCACCATCTCCCGCGCCCCGCCGTAATTGTCTACCCGCAGCGTGTCGAACTCGTCCGACTCCACCGGCGGGTTCACCAGCACCGCGGGAACGCTGTCGTGCAGGTTGGCCGCGAGAACGGCCAGGTCCACGTAGGGCGAGAGCACCACCACGCCGTCCACGCGGCCGCGCATGGCCCGCAGCGCCGCCTCCACGTTGTCGCGGACGGTGTGGCTGCTGGAGAGGAGAAGGTGGAAGCCGCGCGCCTGCGCCGCCTGGTCCAGCCCGCGGATGACCTCGCTGAAGAACTCGCCGTGCAGGTCGGGAAGGAGCACGCCCAGCATGGCCGTGCGCCGCGTGCTGAGCGAGCGCGCCGCGTCGTTGGGGATGAAGCGCAGCTCCTCGGCCACGCGGTGGATGCGGTCGCGCGTCTCGCCGGCCACCGCGCCGCTGGCGTTCAGCACCCGCGACACCGTGGCCACGGAGACGCCCGCGGCCCGCGCCACGTCCTTGATGGTCACGCGCGCGGACGCGCCGCCGGCCGCGGGGGAGAGAAACGGTCGTGCCACGGAAAACACCGGAGGGAAGCGGGATGTAACCGGTTACGCAGATGGTGCAGAGTAGGCCCGGGCTTCCCCCCGCGTCAAGGACGGATGTTTCGCGCGGGCGGCGGCGGGATGGGCCGACGCGGAAGGGTTGGGCGATGCGCCTACGGCTCGGGGTTCTCGTCCTCCCCCTCCGCCGCGGCCGAGTCGGGCTCGGGGGCGGGGAGGTCGTCGGAGCAGATCCAGCGGACGTTCTCCACCTTCACCTGCTTGCCGGTGAAGGTGGAAAAGCGGTTGGAGAGGACCAGGAAGTAGCTCCCCGGCCCGGGAAGCGGCACGTCGAGCGTGACCGCCGCGGTGCGCGGGGCGGCGAAGACGGTGGCGAAGCGGCGGTTGTACTGGAAGTTGGCGAAGCCGTCGCGGTCCAGCACCATCACGTCGGTGTCGTGGCGCCCGCCGGCGGTGGTCTCGATGCGGCCGCGCAGCCGGCAGGGGCGCTCGTCGGCGACCTCGAAGCCGTAGTAGTGGTACTGCCCCGCGGCGATCTTCAGTTCCGGCACGTCCACCACGTCGCCGGTCGCGGGCGGCGGGGGAGGCGGCGGCGGGGGCGGCGGGGGCGGCGGCGCGGGCTCGTCGGGATCCGCCGCGGCCACGCGCTCGCCGGGGAGCGTGGCGAACGCGGGGAAGGAGTCGCGCACCAGGCGCAGGCTGTCGCCGACGGAGTCGCCCGCCGCGCCCGCGGTGCGCCGCCCGCCGCCGCCCAGCGTGAGCAGCGCGATGATCCCGGCAGCCACCACCGCACCCACGATCGTCAGGGGGATGAGGAGCCGATTCCGCCCGTCCGCCTGCGCGCCGGCCGACGCACCCGCGGCCGCACCCGCCGCGGCCGACGGCTCGCCGGTGGGGGCGAGGTCGTCCTGCGAGCGGCCGCAGTAGCGGCAGATGATGGCTTCGTCCCGGATCTCCTCGGCGCAGTAGCGGCACTTCTTCATCAGGCAGACGCGTCGGGTTCGGCGGCGGTGGATTGGGCTGCGGCAACATCGGCCCGGGTGGGGCGGATGGCAAGCCGGAGGGTTCTACGTTCCGGTGCGGCGCGATGTTGCATCGCGGTCCCGATCTCCGCGGCTGCCCGAGCTTCTAGTCCTAAGTCCTAAGTCCTAAGTCCTAAGTCCTGAGTGCTGAGTGCTGAGTGCTGAGTGCTGAGTGCTGAGTGCTGAGTGCTGAGTGCTGAGTGCTGAGTGCTGAGTGCTGAGTGCTGAGGCCGATCGATGTCTCAACCACTGAAGTCACTTAGGACTTGGGACTTAGGACTTAGGACTTCTTTTGGAACCCCCCGGCACGCCCGTTGCGCCATCCCCCGCCGCCCGAACGATGGATCAACCGGTGGAGATGGAGAACGACGTGGCAACCGACCGCGAGCCGCCCTTCGAGGGCGGGTCCCAGCCCGTGAAGCAGGAGCCGCCCCGCATCCCCCCCTCGCGCCCCAGCCCGCGCATGGGGATCCTGCTGGGCCTCATCGTCCTCTTCCTCCTCGCCGGCGTCGTCTTCATCTTCGCCCACTGAGTGTTCGGGGCGGATTCAACCTGATCGAGCGTGGGTCGCCCCGGCCGCCGGCGGCGGCGCCTGCGCGGTTCATCTCACCGCGGACTCCGGTGTGCCGGTGATACGCCGGGATGCCGGAGAGGGAGTCCGCGAAGGCGGGCTTGGGGCAGTTGTTGCCGCGAATTCATTCGCCTTCTCAGCCTCGGCGAGCGCGGGAATCTCAATTCTCCGGAGATGGAGCGCCCCGACTCCCCGCCCGTCCATCTTCTTGTATCCGCCATCCACATCTCCCCCAACCGGTTGTGTCCACGGCTTGAACCGGGCGAGGCGCGTGAGTAGCTTTCACTCCATGCAGCCCCCCCTCCAGGCGACCCGCCGCTGGGTCTTTCCCGCCGCCCCCGACGCCGCCCGCGTGGACCGCCTTTCGCGCGAGCTTCGCCTGCCGCCCGCGCTCTGCCGGCTGCTGGTGCAGCGCGGCTTCGGCGAGCCGGACTCGGTGCGCGAGTTCCTGCGCCCGCACGAGGGGCAGATCCATGCGCCGCAGTCGCTTGCGGGAATGGGCGACGCGGTGGAGCGCATCGTCCGCGCGATCCGCGCCGGCGAGACCGTCCTGGTGCACGGCGACTACGACGTGGACGGGATCTGCTCCACCGCGCTCTTCGTCCGCGCGCTGGGGATGATGGGGGCGAAGGCGCTGCCCTTCGTCCCCCACCGCCTGCAGGACGGCTACGACCTGTCCGACGCCGGGATCCGCGAGGCGCAGCGCATCGGCGCCGCGCTCATCCTCACCGGCGACTGCGGCATCGTGGCGCACGACGCGGTGGAGCGGGCCTGCTCGCTCGGCATCGACGTCATCGTCACCGACCACCACACCCCCGGCCCCACGCTCCCCGCCTGCGTCGCGGTGGTGAACCCCAACCGCGCCGACTGTCCGTATCCCGACAAGTCGCTGGCCGGCGTGGGCGTGGCGTACAAGGTCTGTTGCGCGGTGGCGGACGCGCTCGCCTTCCCCCGCGCCCGGCTGCACGCTTTCCTCGATCTGGTCGCCGTCGCCACCATCGCCGACCTGGCGCCGCTCACCGGCGAGAACCGCGCGCTGGTGCGCTGGGGGCTGAAGGTGCTGCCCCAGACGCCCAACCCGGGGCTGCGCGCGCTGCTGAAGATCACCGGGCTGCTGGACAAGGGCGACGTCAGCGCGTCGCAGGTCGGCTACGTGCTGGCCCCCCGCATCAACGCCGTGGGCCGCATGGGCGAGGCGCTGCGCGGCGTGCGCCTGCTGCTGACCGACGACGACCGCGAGGCGCACGAGATCGCGCTACAGCTGGAGACGGAGAACCGCTGGCGCCAGAGCGTGGACGGCGAGACGCTGAAGCAGGCGATGCAGGTGCTGGAGCGCACCTTCGACCCCGCGCGCGACTGGGGCGTGGTGCTCGCCGAGCAGGACTGGCACCCGGGGGTGATCGGGATCGTGGCCTCGCGCGTGGTCGAGCGCATCCACCGGCCCACCGTGCTGATCGCGCTCAAGGGGGATGAGGATGGAAAGGGGAGCGCGCGCTCCATTCCCGGCTTCCACCTGTACGAGGCGATGCGCGCCTGCTCCGGGCACCTGGCGCGCTTCGGCGGGCACCGGATGGCGGCGGGATGCAGCATCCGCCCCGACCGGGTAGACGCCTTCCGCGCGGACTTCAACGCCCACGCGCACAGCGTGCTGGACCCCGACCGGCTGATCCCCGAGGTGAGGATCGACCTGGAGGTGGAGCTTCACCACGCCGACGAGAACCTGGCGCGCATGCTCCGCCACGCCGGCCCGTTCGGAATGGGGAACGCCACGCCGGTGTTCGCCGCGCGCCGCGTGGGCGTGGTCGGCGATCCGCGCGTCGTCGGCGAGAAGCACCTGAAGCTCACCCTGGGCGCGCAGGGGCGGACGATGGACGCCATCGGCTTCGGGATGGCGGAGCGCGGCCGCGAGCCCTGGGTCGCCGGCGGGCCGCTGGACGTCGCCTTCCGGCTGGAAGAGAACCATTACAACGGCCGCGCCTCGCTGCAGGCCAAGATCGTGGACCTGAGGCCCGCGCAGTGAGCGAAGGCGAGACGCAGACCTGGCCCGGCCTGCGCCGGCCGCTCAGCCACCTCCCTCCCGGCTACCCGGCGCATTCGTGGGCGGCGATCGCCGGACGGTACGATGATGGCCGGCAGCCGGCGATGCACCGGCTGGTCGAGCAGATCATCGCGTCGCCGTACGTCTCCGGCGTGTTCGGGCAGACCTCGCACCTCACGCTGTTCGTCTCGCAGACGCCCGAGGTGAGCCGCACCGCGAACGTCCTGCGCATCGAGCAGACGCCCGGGGGCCGCATCGCCTTCGAGTACATCGAGGCCTTCGACGAGCCGCGCCGCTGGACGCGCGAATGCGCGCCCGACGATGCGTTCGCCACCTTCGAGCGCTTCCTGGAGTTGCAGAAGTGGTTCGTGCAATCGCCCGGCGCCGAGCCGCCGCCGGCCTGATTCGCCGCCGATGTGCATGCCACAACCCGTGCCCCTCTCCCGCAACCGGGCGAGGGGCTTAGTTTGTCCGCGATCTTGCAGATCTGCATGGCATCTGTGCATCACTGCATCGAGACCGATCGGGAGCCTGGATGCGGATCGTGGCGGGGACGTGGGGCGGGCGCACCATCCAGGCGCCGCCGGGGCGGGGGACGCGGCCGACCACCGACCGCGTGCGCGAGGCGTGGATGAGCATCGTCTCGCCCGGGCTCGGCGGCGCGCGGGTGCTGGACCTGTTCGCGGGCTCCGGCGCGCTGGGGCTGGAGGCGCTCAGCCGCGGCGCGTCGCACTGCACCTTCGTGGAGCAGGACGCGAAGGCGCTCGCCGCGCTGAAGGCCAACGTGAAGGCGCTGGACGCCGCCGACCGCGTGGACGTCTTCCGCACCGACGCGGTGAAGTTCGCCGCCGCGCTCGGGCCGGGCGCCTACGATCTCGCCCTCGCCGACCCGCCGTACGGGAAGGGGTTCGCGCGGCAGCTGGCCGAGGCGTTCGCCGCGGCGCCGTTCGCGGCGCTGCTCTGCATCGAGCACGGCAAGGACGACGTGCTTCCCGACCTGCCGGGCGCGCGCAGCCGCCGCTACGGCGACACCTGGCTCACCTTCATCCCCGCCCCCGAATGAGCGACCGCATCGCGCTCGTCCCCGGCTCGTTCGACCCCATCACCCTGGGCCACGAAGACATCGTCCGCCGCGCGCTGGCGCTGGCCGACCGGGTGATCGTCGCCGTCGGCCACTCCGCGCAGTCGCAGAAGCAGGGGATGTTCACGGTCGACGAGCGCGTGGCGCTGATCCGCGAGGTGTTCGCGGACGAGCCGCGCGTCGAAGCGGCAGCGTTCCAGGGGCTGCTGGTGGATTTCGCCCGTTCGCGCGGCGCCGGGCTGGTGGTGAAGGGCCTGCGCACCGTGGGCGACTTCGAGTACGAGATGCAGATGGCGCTGATGAACCGCCGCCTGCTGCCGGAGCTCGACACCGTCTTCCTGGCGCCCGACCCGGCGCACGCCTTCGTCTCGGCCACGCTCATCCGCCAGATCGCCACGCTGGGCGGCGACGTCGCCCCCTTCGTCTCCCCCGCCGTCCTCGCCCGCATCCACGCAAAGCTCGGCGGCGCCAGATCACCGGGAGTCTGGACGTAACGGCCGGGCGGCTGTTCGTGCAGATCCGGCTACATTAGCTTACTGCAGGCTCCCTGAATGGAGGTGAAGTCATGCAGATGACGAGCGTGATCCACAAAGATCCCGACATCCTGGGCGGAACTCCGGTGTTCGTTGGAACCCGCGTCCCCCTGAAGACGCTGATCGATTACCTGGAAAGCGGCCTCCCGCTCGACGAGTTTCTGGACGACTTCCCGACCGTGTCGCGCGAACAGGCGATTGCGGCCCTGAAAGAGGCACGAGAAGCGCTGAGTGACCGTGCGCGTGCCGCTTGACGAATGCACGCCGCGCAAACTGCGTCGCGAGCCCCCGGGTCACGTGATCCGGACGGTCCCGGAGTTGGGGTGGGGAGGTACGAAGAACGGCGCATTGCTAAGACGTGCAGCAGAAGATGGCTCGACGTGCTGCTGACCGTCGATTCCAACATGGAATTCCAGCAAAATACGGACAACCTGCCCGTCGCGGTGGTCGTATTGGTAGCGCGCTCCAACAGCATCATCGAGCTACTGCCGCTGATGCCGGAACTACGCGAACTCCTGCCCAACATCGAGCCAGGCCGGCTATACCGGATTGGTCCCGCCGCATAGCTCGATAAACACCCAGTGGAATTCGCCCGATCCGCCCGGCACGGAATCGGGCGACGTTGCGTTCCGGCCGGCGCCGCGTCAGCTTCGCGGCGATGGTGGAGCATAGATCAAGAGCCTACAGAGCGGTCGATGGATTTCCTCGCAAGCATCCGTAGCCGCGCGCGGGACCGGCTGCGCAAGCTCGTCTTCCCCGAAGGCCACGATGCGCGCACGCTGGAAGCCGTGGCGCGGGTGGCGGCGGACGGGCTCGCCATCCCCCTCGTCATCGGCGGCGACCTGACGCGCGCGGACCTGGACGACCTGGGCGTGGTGGACGTCGAGGTGGTCGATCCGGCGACGGACCCGCGGCGCGCGGAACTGGCCGCGCGGCTGTTCGAGCGGCGGAAGGCGAAGGGGATGACGGAAGAAGAAGCCCTCCGCGCCGTGGCCGATCCGCTGCTGTACGGCGCGCTGATGGTGGGCGCGGGGCACGTGGACGGCTCCGTCTCCGGCGCGGCGAACACCACGGGCGACGTGATCCGCGCCGCGCTGTACGGCGTCGGCCCGGCGGCGGGGATCCGCACCGTCTCGTCCTCCTTCTACATGGTCGTCCCCCCGTTCCGCTCGGGCGAGACGGAGGTGCTGACCTTCACCGACGGCGCGGTGGTCCCCGACCCCACCGCCGGGCAGCTGGCCGACATCGCCATCGCCGCCGCCGAGGCGCGACCGCGCATCGTGGGCGATGCGCCGCGGGTCGCCTTCCTCAGCTACTCTACGGCGGGAAGCGCGCAGGGGCCGAGCATCGACAAGGTGCGCGAGGCGCTCGCCATCTTCCGCCAGAAGGCGCCCGACATCGCCGCCGACGGCGAGCTGCAGGTGGACGCGGCGCTCATCGAATCCATCGGCGCGAAGAAGGCGCCCGGCTCGCGCGTCGCCGGCCAGGCCAACATCCTCGTCTTTCCCGATCTGGACGCGGGCAACATCGCCTACAAGCTGGTGCAGCGCCTGGCCCACGCCGAGGCCATCGGCCCGCTGCTGCAGGGCCTCGCGAAACCCTGCAACGACCTGTCCCGCGGCGCCACCGTGGAGGACATCGTCAACACCGCCTGCCTGACGTCGCTCATGGCGGCGTGACGCTGCGGCTGCGAATCCACGAACTCTGAGTGGCTGCGGGTTCCCAACTCGAAGCGGCCGCGGATCACCAACTCTGAGCGTGGTTCGCAGCCTCGCGCCGCCCTCCCCCCGCGCCGGAGGGCGCGACCCCCTCCCGTTCCGGGAGGGGGTGGCTCTCCAGCACCGCGGCCCTTCGGAAACATTCTCGCGTCGATCGATGCGGCCCTCGCGCTGCGGCCCAGCCGGGCGGGCAAGATGCCGCCGATCCACGCAGATCGCCGCGAGCCACCTCTCCCGGTACGGGAGAGGTGGACGGCCTCGGCCGGCCGGAGAGGGCGCGGTGCCCGAGCCCCGCGCCAACGCCCGCCGATCTCCATCGTCCCTGTCCGTCCCCATCGATCCGCAGATCACGAGCGGGGGCGCCGGTCATCGCCATCCCCATCATCATCCCCACCCCATCTCCATCCCTTACGGATCGTTTGCGCTGGCGGATGCGCGCGCGTAGCTTCGCAGGAGCGCGTACGCATGGGCCGCAGGTGGCACAGTCGTTGCCCCGGCTGGCCCCGGATTGCGGGTCGGACGACAAACCAGCCAATGGGCCAGAGGAGCCATGAGCTTCCGAACGAGCAAGCAGAACGGTGTGGTGGTGGTGGACGTCGATGGCCAGCTCATCGTGGGCAACCGCCAGGAGCTGAAGCAGAAGGTGCTCGACGAGCTCGAGGGCGGGGAGCGCAAGTTCCTGATCGACTTCACCAACACCGGCTACATCGACTCCTCCGGGCTGGGCGTGCTGGTCAGCCTGTCGAAGAAGATCCGCGAGCAGAGCGGCGAGCTGCGGCTGGCCAACCTGAACGAGGACCTGCGCACCCTGTTCGAGCTGACCAAGCTCGACACCCTCTTCAACATCGCCGACTCGCGCGACGCCGCGCTGTCCGCGTTCTGAACGCCGCGCGGGCCGTGCACACGCACCGCGCGCAGGCTGTGCCCCCCACGGGGGGGGCGCACCGCGCCGCGGGCGGGTGCCCGGCCCATCCTCATCCGACGGTACTCCGCTGAGCCGCATGGAGCACCACCAGAGCGGCGCCACCCACCGGCAGGGGCGCGACGGAACCCAGTTCGCGCTGGAGCTTCCCAGCGACCTGCGCCTGATCGACGGCGCCATCGGCTACCTGGCCACCCGCCTGCGCGACTACGGCTACGAGGGCTCGCGGCTCACGCTGAACTTCCGCGTGGGCGTGTCCGAGGCCCTGGCCAACGCCATGATCTACGGCAACGGCCGCGACCCCGCCAAGAAGGTGCGCGTGGAGGTGGACCTGCGTCTGGAGCACGTGACCGTGGTCGTGCACGACCAGGGGAACGGCTTTGACCCCGGCTCCATTCCCGACCCCACCCTTCCCGAGAACCTGGAGGAGCCCGGCGGCCGCGGCATCTTCCTGATCCGCGAGCTGATGGACGAGGTGGACTTCGCCGGGTGCGGCAACTGCGTGCGCCTGGTGCTGTACCGCCACGAGCCGCTGTCACGCGCCTCCTGACCCCGATGCCTGCCGCCGCCACCGCCCCCGCGCTGGCCCGCCCCGCCCGCGAGGTGCTGGACGACCTCCGCCGCGCGTGGGGCGAGGACGTGCGCGTGTGGGCCCGCGCGGGTGACGCGTGGCGCGTGGTGATGGGCTCCGAGGCCGACGGCGCCACCGCACCCGGCGCCGCCACCGCCGAGGTGCCGGGAACCGAGTACCGGCTGGAGCTCCCCGGCGCCGACCCGGCGGCCACCGAAGGGGCGGCGCGCTTCCTGGCGTCCACGCTGGCCAGGGTGCTGCGCCACGACGACGAGATCCGCTCGTTCAGCCGCGAGATCTCCGAGCGCTACGAGGAGATCAACCTCCTCTACTCCATCAGCGAGATCCTGGGCTCCATCATCTCGCTGGAGCAGGCGGCGGGAACCATCATCACCGAGGTGGCCAGCATCCTGGGCGCCAGCCGCGCCGCGCTCTGGGTGCACGACGCCGAGCGCAACCAGCTCGCCCTGGCTGCGGTGGAGGGAGGCGACGGCTTCGTGGGCCCCATCGCCGTGGACGACCGCTGCTCGGTCACCGCGTCGGTCTTCCGCGAGGGGCGGCCCATCATCCTGGCGCCGGGGGAGATGTGGGCGCGCGCCGAGTGCGGCACCGAGCAGCAGCCGCAGCAGGGCGCCTTCCTTTCCGTCCCCGTCTCCTACACGCCCCCCGAGGGCGAGCCGCGCACCGTAGGCGTCATCAACCTCACGGGCCGGCCCGGCGGGTTCAGCGCGGGCGACCTGAAGCTGCTCGCGGCCATCGCCAGCCAGATCGGCGCGGCGGTGGAAAACAACCGGCTGATCGAGGAGTCGCTGCGGCAGGAGCGGATCGTGCGCGAGATGGAGCTCGCGCACGATCTGCAGCTGAAGCTCCTCCCCCCGCTGGAGCAGTTCGCCAACTACGCCGAGGTGGCGGCGCGATGCGTTCCGGCCGAGAGCGTGGGCGGCGACTTCTACCACCTCTTCCGCCTTCCCGGCAACCGGCTGGGCGTGCTGATCGGCGACGTGAGCAGCCACGGCTTCGGCGCGGCGCTGATCATGGCGCTCACGATGAGCGCCGTGGCCATCCACGCCAGCGAGGGCGACCCGCCCGCCGAGGTGCTGCGCCGCACGCACCTGGCGCTGATCGACGAGCTGGAGACCACGGAGATGTACCTGACGCTGTTCTACGGCGTCATCGACCCGGCCGAGAACACCATCGTGTACGCCAACGCCGGGCACTCGCACGCCTGGCGCATCCCGCGCGACGGCGATCCGCAGCGGCTGAACGTGACCGATCCGCCCTTCGGCATCATCGACCGCTCGCAGTACGGCGAGGCCACGGCGCCGTGGATCGGGGGAACCGACATCCTCTTCCTCTTCACCGACGGCCTGTCCGACGCGCTGG
The DNA here is from genome assembly GCF_035474595.1 of Longimicrobium sp. Lineage (NCBI taxonomy): Bacteria > Pseudomonadati > Gemmatimonadota > Longimicrobiia > Longimicrobiales > Longimicrobiaceae > Longimicrobium > Longimicrobium sp. The sequence goes on along the minus strand of NZ_DATIND010000044.1, from coordinate 166,313 downwards.
GGAAGGGCGAGGTGGAGGGGGAGAAGGTGCTGGTGGACGAGGTCGCGCGCCGCCGGACGGAGCCCACGGACGAGATCGTGCGCCGCCTCTTCTCGCGCATCGGCGAGGCGGGGAGCGTGCCCCCCGACGACCGCACGGCCGTCGTCCTGCGCTTCTGACGGTGCCGCCGCGCAAGCAGCTTCCCTACCCCGACGACCTCCCCCGCGCCAAGCGCGCGCTGGGGCAGAACTTCCTCATCGACCCCAACATCCAGCGGAAGATCGTCGCCGCGCTCGACCCCGGGCCGGACGACGAGGTGCTGGAGATCGGCCCCGGCGTGGGGGCGCTCACGAAGCATCTCGCCGGGACGGTGCGGCGCCTCGTGCTCGTCGAGCTCGACAACGACCTGGCTGCCCGCCTGCGCGCGGAGTTCGCAGGCGAGCCCTCGGTGGAGGTCATCAACGAGGACTTCCTCGATGTCCCGCTGGAGCGCATCACGACCGACCCCGCGCGGCTGAAGGTGATCGGCAACATCCCGTACAACATCACCACCCCCATCCTCTTTTCGCTGCTGGAGCGCCGCCCGCGCCCGGCGGTGATCGTGCTGATGGTGCAGCGCGAGGTGGCCGACCGCATCCTGGAAAAGGCGGGGACGAAGACGTACGGCGCGCTGGCGGTGGGCGTGCAGGCCGTGGCCGACGCCACCCGCGTGCTGAACGTGAGCCGCGAGGCCTTCCGCCCGGTGCCCGACGTGATGTCGAGCGTGGTGAAGATCGTTCCGCACGACCCGCCGCGGCTGGCGCCGGACGAGGAGGGCGCGCTCCGCGAGCTCACGCGCGCCGCCTTCCAGCAGCGCCGCAAGCAGTTCCAGCGCATCCTCCGCGACGCGTACGACCTCACCCCCGACGAGGCCGGGGCCGTGGGCCGCGCGGCCGGCATGGACCTGGTCCAGCGCCCCGAAACCTTCTCCGCCCTCAAGTTCATCGACCTCGCCCGCGTTCTCCGCGACCGGTCGAATCCCCCCGGCTGAAGCTCCGCGCCACCCTTTCCAAGCTGTCGGCTCGCGTGCGCTTTGCGGCTGTCCAGAGTGCGCGTGCATCCATCTACTACGTTAACCTTCCCGCTCCCGTATCCATGACGCCGGCCATGGCGGCGCTTCCCGCCGCGTGGGTCGGCGTGAGGAGAGATATTCCCTTTACTGCATATGCAAGGAGGGGTATATTGATGGCGTGGAGAGTTCGAGGCACGCTGATATTCGATGCGTGGTACGACGAGCTGAACGAGCGGGAGCGCGAAGACGTGATCGCGTCGGTCGATCTGCTGAAAGCAGCCGGCCCGCACCTCGGCTTCCCGCACAGCTCCGCGATCAACGGATCGAAACACCCCCACATGCGCGAGCTTCGCATCCAGCATGCGGGACGGCCATACCGGATCCTGTACGCGTTCGATCCCAAACGGGCGGCCATTCTTCTGATGGGCGGAGACAAGACCGGAGACAACCGCTGGTACGACCGTGCGATCAGGCTCGCAGACCGTCTGTACGACGAGCACCTCGCGGAGCTGCGAACACAGGAGGAGATCAACTGATGCCCACGAAAGACTGGGAAGAGATCAAGGCAAAGGCCGCTCCGGAGACGATCGAGCGAGCGGCCCGCAAGACGGAGGCGATGCTGGCGGCCATGGAGCTGAACGACCTTCGCCGCGCGCGGAAGATCACGCAGGAGGAGCTGGCGGAACGGCTCGGCACGCGCCAGTCGAACGTGTCCAGGCTGGAGCGGCGCACGGACGTGCGGGTGAGCACGCTGCGCGACGTGATCGAGGCGATGGGGGGCGAGCTTCAGATCATCGCGCACTTCCCGGACGCGGAGTACCGGATCGACCAGTTCGAGCGCGCGGCAGAGGCGGCGGACTGACACGGATCAGTCTCGTGATACAACGAACCCGCGCCGGGAGATTTCTCGCCCGGCGCGGGTTTCTTCATCTCCCTGCTTCCTTTATCCGGCCAGCGCGCGTAGAAGCGTGTCGGCCATCGCGGTGAGGCGCTCGGCGGCGGCGGCGCTCACCTGCTTGCCCGCGAGCTGCCGCACGTGCTGGCGGAAGCGCTGCAGCGCGGCGCGCTCGCCCGCGGTGTCGCCGGCATCGTGGGCGCGGGCGGCCTGCGCGAGGAACGCCTGCAGGCTGCGCGCGGCGCCGGCGTTGGCGATGTCGCCCGAGGCCAGCATCGCATCGACCGTCGACGACAGGGTGGCGAGCGTGAGCGCCTGGACCACGGCGGTGCGGATCTCCCAGCGCTCGTTGGCGCGCTCCGTCCACACCACGCGGCTGCCGTCGATGCGCGGCCACCCCTGGTGGTTGGGGCCGGTCGCCACCGGCACCTCGGTTCCGCTCGCCAGGTCGTACAGGTAGATGTCGTTCTCGGGGAGATAGTGGCTGGCCGAGTTGCGCCCGTCCTCCCACACGATCAGGCCGCCGGAGATGCGCGCGTTGAACTGTCCCGACGGGTCCGTGGTGATCCGGCGCTGAGTCGCGGTCGCGAAGTCGTACAGGTACACGTCGTAGCTGCCGCTGCGCTCGTCCGACCAGACGATGCGGCCCGTGGAGACCGAGGGCGCGCCGATGGCCTGGCTGTTCACGGCCACGACCTCCCGCTCCTCGCCGGTCGCCAGGTTCGCGGCGCGGATGGCGGTGGTGTACGGCGAGCGCGTGGTGAAGCTGGACCACGCGGCGAGATCGCCGTCCACGTCCACCTCGCGCGCCGCCTGGCCGGAGTCGGGCGTGTAGTGCGTCAGGATGTGGGTCGCGCCGGTGGCCGCGTCGTACACGGCGACGTTGCCCACGCCGGCGCTGAACTCCACGTACGCCACCCGCCCCTGCGGCGACACCTGCGCGGTGTACCCCGCCCCGCTGCCGATCGCGCGGGCCGTGCCGGTGGAGGCGTCGCGCAGGTAGATCGTGGTGCCGTCGCTCCAGACGGTGTACCGCCCCGCCGTCGCGGGCCACGCGAAGGTGCCGGACACCGTCGCGTACTGCGCCCGCGCGCCGGAGGCCAGGTCGTACGCCAGCACCGCCGCCGCGCCGGACGACGCGTCCTGCCACACCACCCGCCCGCCGCCCACGTCGGGGAGCGGCAGGTTCTGCCCGAACAGCACCCCGCCCTCGTTCCAGGCGATGGTGCGCGCATCGGTGGCGACGACCGCCCCTGCCTCGGCGGACGCGGAGAGATGCACCGGCGCGGGACCGGGCCCCGGCTCAGGGGCGACGATGGAATCCGAGCACCCCGCCAGCGTGGCGAGCGCGAGGGGCAGGAATACGGCGCGGCGCATGAATCCTCCGGGTGCGGCGGGTCCTCCGGCGGGGGCGGCACCTCCGCCCCCAAGGCGGGGCGGGCGCCGTCGCACATCGCGTTCCAAATCTGCCGTAAGTTGTTGAAGTGAAGGATGTTGAGATACATTCCACAAACAGACGAATCGCACATCGCGCCGCGTTCCGGGCCGGTGGCGGCAGAGAGACGGCGGACGGCGGGCGAATCCGCCTCGCATCATTGCTATCTCGATGCTCCGGCTGGTCATGGCCCCGCAATGTGCGATGGAGAACGAGGTGCCCGCGGAGACCCGCCGTTGACTTTCGCGCTCTCGCACCTTCGCACTTTCGCACTTCGTTGCAATCACGTAACATTCACCGGCATTGACTCCGCCGACATCACGCGTCATAGATAGATGAACAATCCCCAGCCCAAAGAGCGGTCCGGTGACCGCATCGCCGCACAGAACCGCAAGGCGCGGCACGAATTCCACGTGCTGGAAACCTGGGAGGCGGGGATCGTGCTGCAGGGCACCGAGGTGAAGAGCCTGCGCGACGGCAAGGCCAACATGTCCGACGCCTTCGCCACGCTGAGCGGCGGCGAGCTGTGGCTGTACAACCTGCACATCTCGCCGTACGAGCAGGCCAACCGCTTCAACCACGACCCGCTGCGCCCCCGCAAGCTGCTGATGCACCGCTCCGAGCTGCGCAAGCTGGTGGGCCAGGTGGAGCAGAAGGGGCTCACGCTGGTGCCGCTGGACATCCACTTCAGCAACGGGATCGCCAAGGTGAACCTGGCCCTGGTGCGCGGGAAGAAGCTGCACGACAAGCGCGACGCGCTGCGCGAGCGCGCCGAGAAGCGCGACGTGGAACGCGGATTCAAGGAGAAGGAGTTCTGATGATCCGTCGCCCCGCCGCCCTCCTGCTGGCCCTGCTCTCCCTCGCCGTCCCCCGCTCCCTCGCTTCCCAGGCCGCCCCGGCATCGTGGCGGCTGGAGACGGCCCGCACGCCCGTCGAGGTGCGCGAATCCACCTCCCGCGGCTACGCCGCCCTTCCCGCGTCGGTGCTGGTGACGATGGGCGCCGAGATGGCGTACGGCGACGACGCCGTGACCGCCCGCTTCGGCGGGGTGGAGGCGCGCTTCGCCGCGGGCTCCGCCGACGTCCGCATTGCCGGGCAGACGCGGACGCTCGAGCATCCGGTCTACCTGGAAGACGGCATCCTCTACGTCCCCGTCGAGTTCTTCGGCCGGCCGCTGCTGGACTGGTCGCGCGGGGCAATGATGGCCGACGCGGAGCACCACGCGATCCGCCCCGTCCTGGCGAAGCTCGACGCGGCGACGTCCGGCGCCCCGTCCGCGGAAGCGGCGGCCCCCGCGCAGCCGTCCGCCATGCCGGTGCAGAACGCCTCGGCGCGGCCGGTGAGACGGCTGGTGGTGGTGGACGCGGGGCACGGCGGGGTGGACCCCGGCGCGCGCGGGCCCGGCGGCACGCGGGAGAAGGACGTGACGCTGCGGGTGGCGCGGATGGTGGCGGAGCTGCTGCGCGACGATCCCACGCTGGACGTGCGGATGACGCGCGACCGCGACACCCTCATTGCCCTGCACGACCGCGCGCGCTTCGCCAACCGCTGGCGCGGCGAGGGGCAGCCGGCGGTGTTCATCTCCATCCACTGCAACGCCAACGAGAGCCGCGCCGAGAAGGGGTACGAGACGTACTTCCTGTCTGAGGCGCGCACGGCCGACGCGCAGCGGGTGGCCAACTTCGAGAACGCCTCGGTGCAGTACGAGGAGCACGCCGCGAACGGCGACGCGCTGGGCTTCATCCTCACCGACCTGCGCCAGAACCACTACCTGCGCGAGAGCAGCGAGTGGGCGCAGCGCATCCAGGACGGGCTGCGCGCCATCCACCCCGGCCCGGACCGCGGGGTGAAGCAGGCCGGGTTCGCGGTGCTGCGCGGCACCTTCATGCCCGCGGTGCTGGTGGAGATCGGGTTCATCTCCAACTCGCGCGAGGAGCAGATCCTGAACGACCGCGACATGGAGGCCACCATCGCAAAGCAGCTGGCCGACGCGGTGCGCGCCTACTTCGAGCGCCCGGGCGTGCGCCCCGCCAGCGAGTAGGGTAGATTCGCCCCCCGGCCGAGACGCCAGCGGCCCGCCGGAATCATCCGGCGGGCCGTTTTCTCACCAGCCACAGGGAGATGGATGTGAAGACGCCCGTGCCGATCATCGCCCTCGACGTGCCGGACGCGGACGGCGTGCTCGCGCTGCTGGAGCGGCTGGGCCGCGGCGTGGAGTTCGTGAAGGTGGGCCTGCAGCTCTTCACCGCCGAGGGCCCGGCCATCGTCCACGCGCTGCGGGGAAGCGGCATCCGCGTCTTCCTCGACCTGAAGCTGCACGACATTCCCAACACCGTGGCCCACGCGGTGAAGAGCGCCATCGAGCTGGACGTGGAGCTGCTGACGGTGCACGCCTCGGGCGGCGCGGCCATGCTCCGCGCGGCGGCGGACGCGGCGGCGGGGTCGCCGCTGAAGCTCCTGGCCGTCACCGTCCTCACCTCGCTGGACGATGCCGGGCTGGCGCAGGCGTGGGGGCGGGGCGCGGTGACGGCGGAGGACGAGGTCGCCCGGCTCGCCGCGCTGGCGAAGGCGTGCGGCATCCCCGGCGCCGTCGCCTCGGTGCGCGAGCTCCCCGCCGTGCGCCGCGCCGCGGGCGAGGAGATGCTGGTCCTCACCCCCGGCATCCGCCTGGCCGGCGACGCGGCGGGCGACCAGTCGCGCGTGGCCACGCCGGCCGAGGCCGCGCGGCTGGGCGCGGACTACGTCGTCCTGGGCCGCTCCGTCACCGCCGCGGCGGACCCGGCCGCGGCGCTGGCGCGGGCGATCGCGGAGCTTTCGTCCGGACCCGCGGGCAACTGAGCGCTGCTCATCCCGCGGCACGGAGCCTGCACTGCTACGCAGGACGGGAGCAGAAGACTCTGGCGCGATGATTCGCCCGGATGCATAATTATGCTCCCGCCGCACTCCCGGCGTCCTTCGAAATCCGGTTCCCCTTCTCCAGAACGATTCCCATGAGATCTCCGGCACTGCGCGTAATTGCCGCGGCGGCGCTGCTTGTTGCCGCCGCCGGCTGCAACGACACGGTCACCTCCGGCGACGCGCCGCGCACCCCGGCGGGCCGCGCCGGCGGGCTCATCGATGGTCTCCTGGTGAGCGTGGTGCAGCGCACGCTACCGTTGCAGCAGAACTACACTGCCACGGCCACCATCGGCAGCGCCGGCGGCACCATCGCCATCCCGCAGGCGGGGTTCCGCATCACCTTCCCGGCGGGCGCGGTATCGGCGCCGGTGACGGTGCGGGCCACGGCGCTCGCGGGGAGCAACGTGGCGTACGAGTTCGAGCCGCACGGAATCGTGTTCGCCAGGGAGCCGGTGATCTCGCAGGACCTGGGGCTCACCAGCGTGCTCGGGCAGCTGCTTTCCACCCCGCTGCAGGGCGGCTATTTCGCCGACGCGTCGCTGCTGGGCGACGGCGTGGCCACCATCAGCGAGACCCGCCCCGCCACGCTCGACCTGCTCCGCCTCCGCACCACCTTCACCATCCGCCACTTCTCGGGCTACGCAGTCACGAGGAAGAGCGGGTACATGGGGGCCTCGGGAAGCCGCATGGCGGGCGGACGCTGAGAAATCCGGAACAGGGGTGCACGACGTGGCCGCTGCGCTTGCGCCACCACGTATCTCCTCGATTTTGAAGCACTTGCGCTGAGGCGCGGCAGACGGGAACTTCCTCCCCGGTTCTCTCTTCCGCGCCTCGTCTCTCCTCCTGGATGATCCCCAGTCAAGATACGGCTGCTCCGATCACGCTCGACGCGCTGATCGAGGCCGGCCAGGTTGCCGAACGCGATGGTGACCGCCCGGCTGCACGGGAGCACTACGAGGCGGCGCTGTTCCGCCTGCGCGCTCCCGGCCAGGAGCCGTTGGCGGCTTCGCTGCTGCGGTGGATCGCCCGCACGCACCTCGACGGCGGGACCATCGAAGTCGCCGGCGAGATCGCCGAAACGGCGCTCGCGGTGTCGCAGCTGGCGGGCGACCTGGCGGGCGAGGCGCATGCGAACAACCTGCTGGGGTTGATCGAGCGCGAGCGGGGCGATCTGGAGCGGGCCGAGAGTCTCCACTCGCTCGCTCGCGACCTGGCGAGGGCGGCCGACCTTCCGCCCGTGGTGGCGATGGCGGAGACGAACCTGGGGATCGTGGCCAACATCCGCGGCGAGTACCGCACCGCGCTGAAGAGGTATCGCGCGAGCCTGGCCGTGCACCGGACGCTCGGCACCAATCCCTCGCTACCGCACGCGCTGAACAACCTGGCCATGCTCTTCACCGACCTGCGGCGGTGGCGCGCGGCCGACCGCGCCTTCGCCGAGGCGCTGCGGGTGTGCGACGAGCTGGGCGACGCGGCGGGGCGGGCGAAGATCGAGGGCAACCGCATCGAGGTGCTGATCGCGCAGAAGCGGTGGGCGGAGGCGCGGATGGCGTGCACGCGGGCGCGGCGGCTGGCGGTGTCCACCGGCGAGACGGCCACGCTGGCCGAGGTGTCCAAGCACCTGGGCGTCATCGCGCGGGAGACGGGCGACTGGGGCGCCGCCGCGCGCAACCTGGGGCGCGCCGCGCGGATCGCGGACGAGCGCGGCGACCTGCTGCTGGGCGCCGAGACGGCGCGCGAGCAGGCGCGGCTGCACTGGACGCGGCACCAGCACCGGGAGACGCTGCAGGCGCTGAACCGCGCGCACGGGCTCTTCTCCCGCCTGCAGGCCCGGCGCGACCTGGCCGAGGTGGACGGGCAGCTGGGGGAGCTGGAGTCCACCTTCGTGAACATCGTGGCGGCGTGGGGCCAGTCGATCGAGTCGGCCGACCACTACACCCGCGGCCACTGCGAGCGCGTGGCCAGCTACGCCTGCGCGCTGGCCACGGCGGCGGGGCTGGATCCGGACGTGCTGCTCTGGTTCCGCATGGGCGCGCTGCTGCACGACGTGGGGAAGATCGTGGTCCCGCCCGAGATCCTGAACAAGCCGGGGAAGCTGACGCCCGACGAGCGCGCGGTCATCGAGCGCCACCCCGACGCCGGCGTGGAGCTGATCGGCGACATCGAGTTCCCGTGGGACATCCGCCCCATGGTGCGCCACCACCACGAGGCGTGGGACGGGAGCGGGTACCCGGCCGGGCTCGCGGGCGACTCCATCCCCCTTCCCGCGCGCATCCTGTGCGTGGCCGACGTGTACGACGCGCTGGCCAGCGACCGCCCGTACCGCCGCGGCTTTCCGCACGAGCGCACGCTCTCCATCATGGCCGCCGAGGCCGGCACCCGCCTGGATCCGCGGCTCTTCGAGCTGTTCACGCGGCTGGAGCTGCCCGTGGCGGCGCAGCAGATGGCGGCCTGAGGCGGTCCTACCCGTCCGCTCCCAACAGCGAATAACCCGATCCGGCGCCCCCGCTCCCTCCAATGAATTGGAGGGCTACAAGGGCACAAAGTCCCTGCGGGACTGCTGGCGAGCATCCGGGCGCGGCGGCACCTTGGGTGCGGCCGGACCTTTCCGCGCCCGTCGCCCGCTCGCGGTGAAGCCGGGGTGCAGTCCCGCAGGGACTTCGTGCGGTTGTTGCCGGGGAATTCCATTCCCCGGACGGGGCCGCATCCACACGCACCGTCCACGCTCCGCCCGCCGCCCCGCCTCGCGATTGCCGTCCCTTGACGCGTCGGCTAATATCCCCCGCTTCACATCCCCGGGAATCATCCGGCGCTGGGAACGCGCCTTCAATCTGGACGGACGCAAGGCAGGCATGGCGGACACCGAACTCATGGACAAGCTCGTATCCCTTTCCAAGCGCAGGGGATACGTCTTCCAGTCCTCCGAGATCTACGGCGGCACCGGGAGCGTGTGGGACTACGGTCCGCTGGGCGTGGAGCTGAAGCGGAACGTGAAGGAGGCCTGGTGGCGCGCCATGGTGCACATGCGCGACGACATCGAGGGGCTGGACGCGGCCATCCTCATGCACCCGCGCGTGTGGGAGGCCAGCGGCCACGTGGAGAACTTCACCGATCCGCTGGTGGAGTGCCGCAACTGCCACCGCCGCTTCCGCGTGGACATCCTGCTGGCCGAGACGGGCGCGGCGGACCTGGAGCACGCGCAGTGCCCCAGCTGCGGCAAGAGCGGGCAGTGGACCGAGCCGCGCCAGTTCAACCTGATGTTCAAGACGCAGAAGGGCGCCGCCGAGGACTCGGCCGACGTCATCTACCTGCGCCCGGAAACGGCGCAGGGGATCTACGTGAACTTCCTGAACGTGCAGCAGAGCGCGCGGCAGAAGATCCCCTTCGGCATCGCGCAGATCGGCAAGGCGTTCCGCAACGAGATCACCCCCGGGAACTTCACCTTCCGCACGCTCGAGTTCGAGCAGATGGAGATGCAGTTCTTCGTGAAGCCCGGCACCGACGGCGAGTGGTTCGAGCGCTGGCGCGAGCTGCGCTGGAAGTGGCATCAGGAAACCATCGGGCTGGCGGCCGACCGGCTGCGCTACCATCCGCACGAGAAGCTGGCGCACTACGCCAGCGCCGCGGGCGACGTGGAGTTCTTCTTCGGCGGCACCATCGGCGACGAGGGGTGGGGCGAGATCGAGGGAATCCACAACCGCACCGACTTCGACCTGGGCCGGCACCAGGAGTACAGCGGCAAGAAGCTGCAGTACGTGGACCCGCAGGCCAACGAGCGCTACCTGCCGTACATCATCGAGACCAGCGCCGGCGCCGACCGCGTGACGCTGGCGGTGCTCGCCAACGCCTACCGCGAGGAAGAGGTGGAGGGCGAGGTGCGCACGGTGCTGAGCATCAAGCCGTCGCTGGCGCCGCTGAAGGCCGGCGTGTTCCCGCTGGTGAAGAAGGACGGGATGCCGGAGCGCGCCACGCAGATCCACGAGGACCTGCGCGCCCGCGGCATCCCCAGCTTCTACGACGAGTCCGGCGCCATCGGGCGGCGCTACCGGCGGCAGGACGAGGCCGGCACGCCGTTCGGCATCACCGTGGACGGCGAGACGATGGCCGACGGCACCGTGACCGTCCGCGAGCGCGACACCATGCAGCAGACCCGCATCTCGCAGGACGAGGTCGTGCGCTACCTGGAGGAGCGGATCCGGTAGACGAGGGTGGGCGCCGGCTTCCGTGTCTTCCTGACGGATGCCGCCGCCGATGATCACGGTCGACTGATGATCGACGAGCGAAGCCGGCATCCCGCGGGGGTGCCGGCTTCGTCGCGTCCCAGCCATACCCGGCGAATAAATTCGCGGGCAACAACAGCACAAAGTCCCTTCGGGACTGCTGTCATGCATCCTGGCCTTCAACCGGTATCGGTGCAGCCGAGATTTCCCGCACCGGTGTAGCCGGCCGGGGCCAAAGCTGGGGTGCAGTCCCGAAGGGACTTTGTGCTGGTGTTGCCGCGACTTCAGTCGCCCTTGCAGGAGCCCTGTGCATCGGCCCCTGCAGGCCTCGCGGCGATCCGCGTCAGACGGGCGGCGGGGTGGACGTTCTGTTGACGCGCGCGGCCGGCGGGACAATGCTTTTCCGGCGGGCTCATCCCCGCATCGCCATCCGTCGCGATCCACCGATTCCGAGCCGCACATGAACCCGATCCGCACGATCATCCTCATCTCCACCCTGCTGGTGACGGCCGTGCCCGCCGCGGCGCAGGCGCGCTTCGAGCTGGTGGGGCGCGGGCCGGTGACGCACACCCGCTCCACCGCGCTGGCGGTGTTCCGCGGCGCCGACGGGCGCGACTACGCGTACACGGGCACCTTCGGCGCGTGCGCGGGGTGCGCGGCCGGGCGCATGTACGCGTGGGACGTGAGCGACCCCGCTCGCCCGCGCATCACCGACTCGGTGATGGTGGACGCGCAGCGGATCAACGGCGTGGCGGTGAACGCGGCCGGCACGCTGGCGGTGCTCACCCGCGACGGCGCGCAGAGCCGCCGCAACGGCATCGTGGTGCTGGACCTGGCCGATCCCGCGCACCCGAAGCCCGTCGCCGACTACTGGGAGACGCTCACCGGCGGCGTGCAGAACGTGTGGATCGACGGCACCTACGCCTACGTGGTGGACCACGGCACGTCGGAGATGGCGATCGTGGACCTCACCGATCCCCGCGACCCGCGCGAGGTGGGGCGATGGGGGGTGCCCGAGAGCCCCAACCGCTTCCTGCAGGACGTGATGGTGAAGGACGGCCTGGCCTACCTGAGCTACTGGGACGACGGCCTGGCCATCGTGGACGTGGGGAACGGGGTGAAGGAGGGAACGCCGCGCCGGCCGAAGCTGGTCTCGCTCTTCCGCTACCGCACGCAGTGGCACGGCGAGCGCTACGGCAACACGGCGTACGCCTTCCCCTACACCAGCCGCGCGGGAAAGCGCTACGTGTTCGTGGGCGACCAGATCCTGCCGCCCAACGCCGACCTGAACCGCCGCTTCGACACCGGCGGCTACGTGCACGTGCTGGACGTGTCGAACCCCGGCGTGCCGAAGGAGATCGCGAGCTACACGGTGCCGAACAGCGGCGTGCACTCGTTCTGGGTGCAGAACGACACGCTGTACGCGGCCGCGTGGAGCGGCGGCCTCCGCGCCGTGGACGTCTCCGGCGACCTGAACGGCGAGCTGCGCGGCCGCGAGCTGGCGGCGATCACCACCACCGACGAGCACGCCGCCGTGCGCGACTTTCCCTTCGCCTGGTCGGCGGTGCCGCACAACGGGCTGGTGTTCGCCACCGACTTCAACTCGGGGCTGTGGATCGCGCGCCTCGTCCCCGCCACGGGCACGGCCGGGCGGTAAAGCGGTAGGGAGATGATGGAGCTTCCAGCGATGGAAGTTCCAGCGGCGGAAGTTCCACGGGTGGAACTTCCGCCGCCGCCGTTTCACCCCAGCTCGTCGATGGACTTCGGCCAATCGCCCTTGAGCAGGCGCGAGAGGGAGCGGTCGGCGAGGAGGCGGCCGCCCGTCTGGCAGCGGGCGCAGTAGTGGGTCTCGTTCTCGGCGTAGACGATTCGCTGCACCGGCGCGCCGCAGACGGGGCACGGCTGGCCGTACTTCCCGTGCACCGCCATCTCCGGGTGGAACGCCCGCACCTTCTCGGGAAACCCGTCTCCCGCCTCGCGGCGCAGGCGCTCGGTCCACTCGGCCAGCGTGTCGCGGACGGCGGCGAAGAGGCGCGCGACCTCGCCGTCCGACAGGTTGGTGGTGAGCTGCACGGGCGACAGCTTGGCGCGGTGCAGGATCTCGTCGGAGTACGCGTTGCCGATGCCGCTGAAGACGTGTGGGTCGGTGAGCCTGCGCTTCAGCGTGTGGCGCCCGCCGCGCAGCGCGGCCGCGAACCCGGCTTCCGTGGCCGCCATCACGTCCATCCCGCCGGGGTCCAGCGCCGCCAGCGCGTCCGCACCCGCCAGCAGGTGGATGGAGGCGCGGCGCTTCGTTCCCGCCTCGGTCAGCACCAGCGTGCCGCGGGTGAAGTCGAACGCCGCCAGGCCGATCTTCCCCGGCACCTTCGCGCCCGCCGCCAGCCAGCGGAACCGCCCCGCCACCATCAGGTGGACCACGATGAAGCGCTCCTCCTCCAGCTCCATCGCGATTCGCTTCCCCACGCGCCGCAGGGCGACGACGCGCCGCCCCGCCATCTCCGCCGGCCGCGGCTGCACGGTGCGCAGCACGAACGGATTGGCCAGGCGGATGCCGAGGAGCGTATCGCCCACGATCCGCTTCTCCAGCGCTTCGATGTAGACGGTGACGTCCGGCAGCTCGGGCATGCGGCGCTCGCGTCGGGAAGATGAACAGGCTGCTGGACACACATCATACCGAATCCCCGCCCCCGCTGTCGAATCCGTATCCTCTTCGCCGGTCGATGTGAGATCGCGGCACACGGTTCGCGGAGGCACGCGCGCGAAACGACCAACGGCCGACGGCGGAGGAGGGGCGGATGAACCTGGTGGTCTTCGGGGCTTCGGGCGGCACGGGGCGCGAGCTGGTGAAGCAGGCGCTGGGGCACGCGCACACGGTCCGCGCGTTTGTGCGCAACCCCGACAAGCTGAAGGTGATCCACCACCGCCTGGAGGTGGTGCAGGGTGACGTCACCGACAGGAAGGCCGTCGCCGAGGCCATCCGCGGGCAGGACGCGGTGCTGAGCGCGCTGGGGGTGAACGACCGCAAGCCCAACACGGTGCTGTCGGACGGCGTGCGCAACATCCTGGCGTCGATGAAGAAGCAGAAGGTGCGGCGCCTGATCTTCGTCTCGTCGCTCGGCGTGGGCGACAGCAAGGGGCAGCTGGGGCCGCTCTACAACTGGATCCTCCTCCCGTCGCTGCTGAAGAACATCTTCGCCGACAAGGAGAAGGCGGAGGAGCTGATCCGCGAGGCCAGCCTGGACTGGACCATCGTGCGCCCGGGGAGTCTGAACAACGGCCGCCTGACCGCGAAGTACAGGACGGGCGCCGAGGCGGCGGCGAAGAAGAAGCTCCTCCCCAGGATCTCCCGCGCCGACGTCGCCGACTTCATGCTGCACGTGCTGGAGCGCAACGAGCAGATCGGCCAGACCCCCGCGATTCGGTACTGAGGCTGGAGCGCCGGCCCGTCCGGTTCGCGCGAGTCCGGCATCCTCCGGGGGAAAGGATCGTCGAGACACCGTGAAGGGCGATAGAAGAATGGCCCCGCGCCGGGAGTGTTGCGGCGCGGGGCGTTTGCCTTGATTTTATCCGATCCTCCGCCCCGCCAGCGCCCCACCCGCGACACTCTCGATCCATGTTCTTCTACCCGTTCTACGGCGTATCGCTGCTGGTCATCGCGGTGCAGGTGTTCTTCGCCGTGCACTGCATCCGCCGCGGCAACCCGGGGTGGCTGATCATCATCATCTTCTTCCCCTTCGTCGGCAGCCTGGTGTACCTGTTCGTGGAGTACCTGCCGGAGATGCGGGCGCGGAACACCATCGGCACCACCGCGCGGAGGGTGAAGGAGCGGCTGAACCCCGCCGCCGAGATCCAGCGGCTGGAAGACCAGGTGGCGGTCAGCAACAGCCACAACAACCGCATGGAGCTGGCGCGCGGCTACCTGCGCGCGGGCCGCGCCGACGACGCCATCGCCCTCTACCGCCAGTCGCTAGTGGGGATGTACGAGGACGACGTGCCGCTGCTCTTCGAATTGGCGGCGGCCTACCACGCCGTCGGCCGGCTGGACGAGGCGCGCGCCACCTTCGAGCAGCTGCGCGCCAACGCGTCGATGCTGAGCAACGACCACCTCCTGCTGAGCGCCCGCATCTACGACGACGCCGGCGACCTGGACGGCGCCGCGCGCGAGTACCGGGCGCTGCTCGCCCGCCCCGTGATCGGCGAGGAGGCGCGCTGCCGGTACGCGCTGGTCCTGAAGCAGCTGGGCCGCACCGCCGAGGCGCACGCGCTGTTCGACGAGATCGTGCGCCACGCCCGGCTCTCGCCCGGCCACTACCGCAAGGCCCAGAAGCCCTGGATCGACATCGCGAAGAAGGAGCTCGCCGGACAGGCGGCCGCGGGGTGACGGAAGGCGGCGCGCTCCGCCCCGGTCTTGCCCGGCGAATAAATTCGCGGCAACAAGGGCACAAAGTCCGCCTTCGCGGACTCTCACCCCCGGCATCCCGGTGCGGGGATGGCTCCCATGCGGCCGAACCATCCACACAGCGGTGCCGGCTGGCCCGCACGAGTACATGGGAGCAGTCCGCGAAGGCGGACTTTGTGCTGTTGTTGCCGCGAATTCATTCGCCGGGCAGAGGAGGGTGGGTAGAACTCCACCGACGGACCCCGCACCGGATCACCCGCATGCGTGACGCGCACGTTGACGAGCCCCGGGTGCGCGCATATCTTGTGAATAGTTTCACAAGCTTTTGTGCGGGCGGCGGTGTTTGCGCGGCGGCCCGCGCGTCGCAGTGCAATTCGGGGCATGAAGAAGATCTCCGAGTCGGCGGTGCGCCGGCTTTCGCTCTACCTTCGCTTTCTGCAGGAGGCCGAGGCCGCGGGGGCCGACACCATCTCCAGCGGCGAGCTGGCGCGCCGCGGCGGCACCACGTCGGCGCAGGTGCGCAAGGACCTGTCGCTGTTCGGGTCGTTCGGCAAGCGCGGGATGGGGTACTCGGTGCCCGAGCTGCTGCTCGAGATCCGGCAGATCCTGGGGCTCACGCGGCCGTGGAACGTGGCCGTGATCGGCGCCGGGCGCCTGGGCAGCGCGCTCAGCAGCTTCCGCGACTTCGAGGGGCGCGGCTTCCACATCAGCGCCGTGTTCGACAACGACCCCGCCAAGATCGGCCAGAGCTGGGGCGGCCTGACCGTGCAGCCCGACGAGGCGCTGGACGCCACGCTCCGCGAGCGCCGCGTGGAGATCGCCATCGTGGCCGTTCCCGCCGAGGCGGCGCAGGGCGTGGTGGACCGCGTGGTGGCCGCCGGCGTGAAGGCGGTGCTGAACTTCGCCCCCGTGCGGCTGCGCGTTCCCCGCGGCGTCACGCTGCGCAGCGTGGATCCCACGCTGGAGCTGGAAGGCCTCTCCTTCGCGCTGTCCAACGGGAAGGACGGATAGACCGCCTTCCAAGCCGGTGCGCAAAAGTTCTGTCGAGTTAAAAGTCCTGAGTCCTGAGTCCTAAGTCCTCAGTCTTAAGTCCTGAGTCCTTGACCCCACGGGAGATGTGGACGACGTCGCTTAGGACCTGGGACTCAGGACTGCTTACTTAGCTGCACCCCTTCGCCGCGCAGGCGGAGCGGTCCGCGGCCCACCAGACGGCGACCGCGACCTGCTTCCAGCCCGGCTGCGCGGCGTACCAGGCCTTGTCGCGGTCGCACTGGCTGCACGGCTTGTCCGCGGGGGGCGTGGTCCCGCCGGGAGGAACCGGATCGCTCTTGGGGATAGTGAACGAATACCAGACTCCCAGGGCGTACGATACGAGCGCCAGCACGACCACAATCACGACCAGGACGATGATCACGATGAGGATCACGTAGAGGACGTCTTCCATGGGTTCCTCCGGTGTGAAGATGGCGCCGCTACCGGTCCGATCGAAGTCTACGTTTTCCGCACCCCGCCTCCTATGATGTAGATCGCGCGAATCACGGGTCCCCGCCTTCCGCAGATCCGCACTCCCCGTCCTCCATTCGTCCCACGCGGCGGCTTCCGTGTTGCCGCCCCTCCGGCGCGCGGCTAAGTTTTTCGCCCTATGCCGAGCCCATCGACCACCCCCCACGTTCGCGTCACCTCCGAGATCGGGGCGCTCCGGACGGTCCTCTGCCACACGCCGGGGGCCGAGCTGCTGGCCGTCACGCCGTCGAACCGCGAGCAGTTCCTCTACGACGACATCATCGACCTGGAGCTGGCGCGCCGCGAGCACCAGCGCTTCCGCGCCATCCTCTCGCGCTTCTGCGAGGTGCTGGACGTGCGCGAGCTGCTGGCCGACATCGTGGACGAGCCGGAGGTCCGCCGCTTTCTCGTCAATCGCGTGATGGAGGTGGCCTCTTCGGAGCCGCTGGTGGGCGAGCTGGCGGAGATGCCGGGGCCGGAGCTCATCCGCCGCTTCGTGGAGGGGGTCGAGGCGCCGATGGGCCCCATCTCGAAGATGCTGCACAAGGTGAGCTGGGAGCTGCCGCCGCTTCCCAACCTGTTCTTCACCCGCGACGCCGCGATGGTGGTGAACGACGCGGTGATCATCGGCGCCATGCGGTACGCGGTGCGGTGGACCGAGGAACTGCTGATGAAGGCGCTCTTCCTGTATCACCCGCAGCTGAAGAACGGCGGCTTCATCTACGACGGCACCGAGGAGCACCGCAGCGACTACACCATCGAGGGCGGCGACGTGCTGATCCTGCGCCCCGACCTGGCGATGGTGGGCTTGTCGGAGCGCTCGAGCCCCGCGGCCATCGAGGGGCTGGTGGACGGCCTCCGCGGCACCGCGGGGATCGAGCACGTGCTGGTCGTCGTCCTCCCCGCCGAGAGCCCCGCGATCCACCTGGACATGATCATGACCATGGTGGACCGCGACCAGTGCGTGGTCTATCCCCCCTACTTCTTCGGCCCGGCGCGGCTTCCCGTGCTGTACTACAAGCCCGACGCGAAGGGGGTGAAGGCGTACGACGACGTGTTCACCGCGCTGAAGAAGGTGGACCTGCCGCTGGACCCCATCTGGTGCGGCGGCCGTCACCCCACGCGGCAGGAGCGCGAGCAGTGGTCCAGCGGGTGCAACTTCGTGGCGGTGCGCCCGGGCGTGGTGCTGGGCTACACGCGCAACGAGGCCACGATGCGGGAGATGGAAAGCGCGGGATACCGGCTGGTGGACGCCATCGAGTTCCTGACCGGCGAGGTGGAGATCGAGGACGGCGACCGCGCGGTGATCGCCTTCGAGGGAGCCGAGCTGGTGCGGGGCGGCGGGGGCGGCCGCTGCATGACGCTCCCCATCTGCCGGGACGACATCTGGTGAGCAGCCTGGCCTTTCCGCTCGACAACGTCCGCTTCGAGCAGGACGGGGTGCTGGTGCGCCGCGCCCTCGATCTCCTGCAGTCGCCCACGCCGACGGCGGAAGTCGCGGCGAAGGTGCTCGGCATCGTCCATGGCAACGGCGCCGCGGCGGCCGCGGTCTTTTCGCTTCTGGGCACCGATCCGCGCTTCGCCGTCTCGGCCGACGGCGTGTGGACGCTCGCCGCGCCGCGCGTCCCGTCCGTCTCCCCCGCCCCGCCGCCCGCCGCCCGCCCGCCCTGGTGGTCGCGGAAGACGGAGCCGTGGAACGGGGAGCAGCCGGAGCAGATCTCCTTTCCGCTGCGGACATTGCGGGACGAAGAGTGGGTCGTGGTCGACCTGGAGACGACCGGCGGGTCGCCAAAGCGCGGGCACCGGGTGACCGAGGTGGCGGCGGTGTGCGTGAGCGGCGGGCGGATCACCGAAACGTACTCGTCGCTGGTGAACCCGTGCCGCGCGATCCCGCGGATGATCACGGCGCTCACGGGGATCAGCGACACGATGGTGGCCGCCGCGCCGCACTTCCACGAGGTGGCGGCGCGCGTCTCCGAGACGATCGCCGGCCGCGTCTTCGTCGCGCACAACGCGGCGTTCGACTGGCGCTTCCTGTCGCACGAGATGCAGCAGGCCACGGGGACCACGCCCGCCGGCCGCCAGCTCTGCACGGTGCGGCTGGCGCGGAAGCTCCTTCCCGAGCTGCCGTCGCGGAAGCTGGACGCGCTCTCGTACTACTTCGGGGTGGAGATCGAGAACCGCCACCGCGCGCTGGACGACGCGGTGGCCACGGCGAAGATCCTGCTGCGGCTGATCGACATCCTGGAGGACCGCGGCGCCAGCGACTGGGACGCGCTGCAGGTGGTCCTGGGCAAGCGCGCGCAGCGGAAGAAGCGGACGAAATCGCCGAAGTCGATGGAGGCGGCGTGGTGACGGAGCGGACGCTGGCAACGGAGACGCTGGTGCGCACCCGCACCCTCGGGCGCGTGCGCATCCACGCGCTGGAGGCGGGGCTGCAGCGGCTGGACGGCGGCGCCATGTTCGGCGTGGTCCCCAAGCCGCTGTGGGAAAAGCGCATCCCCGCCGACGAGCGGAACCGCATCCCCCTCGCCCTGCGCTGCCTCCTCGTCGAGACACCGGACGCGCTGGTGCTGGTGGAGACCGGGCTGGGGAACAAGGAGAACGAGAAGTTCATCGACATCTACGGCGTCGAGAACGCGTCCTCCGAGGCCCGTTATCCCGACCGGCTGCAGGAGGCGATCGCCGCCGCGGGATTCTCGGTGGACGACATCTCCATCGTCATCGACACCCATCTCCACTTCGACCACGCGGGCGGCAACACCTTCCGCGACACGGACGGGCAGGTGCGGCTCTCGTTCCCCAACGCCACCTACCACGTGCAGCGCGGCGAGTGGGAGTGGGCGCACCGCGCAAACGAGCGCACCTCGGCCAGCTACCTGCCGCACAATTTCGACCCGGTGATGGAGGCCGGGCGGATGAAACTGGTGGAAGGGGATGTGGAGATCATCCCGGGCGTTTCGGTGTACCGGACGCCCGGACACTGCCCGCACCACCAGTCCGTCCTGATTTCGTCCGACGGAGAAGTCGGGTGCTTTCTGGCGGACGTGGTGCCCACGATGGCCCATCTTCCGCTCCCGTGGATCATGGGATACGACGTGGAGCCGCTGGTGACGCTGGAGAGCAAGCGCGCGCTGCTGAAGCGCGCGACCGACGAGCGGTGGCTGCTGGTGAGCACGCACGACCCGTTCACCCCGTGGGGATACGCGGTGGCGGACGGCAGGGGGACGAAGGTGGAGGAAGCCGCCTGAGACCGGGGCGGCACCGAAGGTGAGCTTGAGGCGCGGGACCAACACAACCGGAAGGCGGAGATGATCGATATCGCACGTGACCCGCGGACGACGCCCGTGATCGTGAGCGCGGTCCGCACCCCCATCGGCAAGTTCCTGGGCGGCCTGAGCACCCTGCAGGCGCCGGACCTGGGCGCCGTGGCCATCCGCGAGGCGGTGAGCCGCGCCGGCATCGCGGTCGAGGACGTGGCCGAGGTCATCATGGGCAACGTGGTGCAGGGCGGCGTGGGGCAGGCCCCCGCACGGCAGGCCGCCATCAAGGCCGGGCTGCCGGTGACCGTTTCGGCGCTCACCATCAACAAGGTGTGCGGCAGCGGGCTGAAGGCGGTGATGCTGGCGGCGCAGTCGGTGCGCGCGGGCGACAACCAAGTCCTCGTCGCCGGCGGGCAGGAGAGCATGTCGAACGCGCCGTACTACATCTACGGGATGCGCAACGGGGTGAAGTTCGGCGACCAGGAGCTGGTGGACGGGCTGATCCGCGACGGCCTGTGGTGCGCGTTCTGTGACGTGCACATGGGCGGGCACGCCGAGTACACGGCCAGGAAGGCGGGGATCACCCGGCAGATGCAGGACGAGTTCGCGGTGGCCTCGCACCGCAAGGCCGTCGAGGCGATCAAGGCCGGGAAGTTCAGGGAGGAGATCGTCCCCGTGGAGATCGCCGGCCGCAAGGGATCGGTGACGGTGGACACGGACGAGAACCCGCGCGAGGACACCACGGCGGAGAGCCTGGGCAAGCTGCGCCCCGCGTTCGCGAAGGACGCGCCGAAGGAGCTGACGGCCGATCAGCTGAGCGTGACCGCCGGCAACGCCAGCGCGCTGAACGACGGCGCGTCGGCCGTGGTGGTGGTGAGCGAGCAGTACGCGCGCGACCACAACCTCACGATCCTGGCCCGCGTCACCGGCTACTCGACCGGCGCGGTGGAACCGAAGGAGCTGTTCTTCGCGCCGATCCAGGCGGTGAGGAACCTGATGGCGAAGCAGGGGACCGAGATCGGCGACTACGACCTGATCGAGGCCAACGAGGCGTTCGCCGTGCAGGCGCTGGCCGACGGCGCGGGGCTGGGGTGGGACTGGGACCGCGTGAACGTGAACGGCGGCGCGGTGGCGCTGGGCCACCCCATCGGCGCCTCGGGCGCGCGCGTGCTGACCACGCTGCTGCACGCGATGAAGGACCGCGACGCGGAGACGGGCCTCGCCACGCTCTGCCTGGGCGGCGGCGACGCCGTGGCGCTCAGCGTCGAGCGCGTCTGACGCGAAGCATCCGCGCCGCCCGGTCCACCGACCGGGCGGCGCTCGCTTTTTAGCATCATCCATCATTGGCGTCTTGAGCATCGAGGCACCCGTTCTCCATCCCCCCGATCGAAACGCCGGCGGCGCCCCGTCACCGGGACGCTCGCCGGTGCAGCGCATCTTCTTCGGCCCGTACGGCGTGCGCGCCGGGTGGCGGATCGCGATGTGGTGCGGCGGCGTCTTCTTCCTCCTCACCCTGCTGGGCGCGGGGGTGATGGCGGCCGGCGTGCGCCCCAGCTTCGGCGCGCAGGTGGCGGTCGAGCTGGCCGCGGCGGTGCTGGCGGGATGGGGGATGCTGCGGCTGGTGGACCGGCGCCCGATCGGCGCGCTGGGCTTCGCGGCGGACCCGGAAGCCGCGCGCGACGCGGGGATCGGCTTCGCGCTCGGCGCGGCGGCGATCGGGCTCGCCGGGGGCGTCCTTGCGGTGGCGGGAACCGCGCGGTGGGTTGCCGACGGGGGGAGCACGACCGAATATGTCGCCGCTCTCGCACAGGGGCTGGTCTTCTTCGCCGTGGCCGCGGCCGCCGAAGAGGCGCTCTTCCGCGGATACGCGTTCCAGGCGCTGGTGCAGGGGATCGGCGCCTGGCCGGCGCTGCTGCTTTCCAGCGCGCTGTTCGCGCTGGGGCACGCGCGCAACCCGGCGGTCGACGCGGTGGCGCTGGCCAACATCTTCCTGGCGGGGGTGATGCTGGGCGCGGCGTATCTCCGCACGCGCTCGCTCTGGTTCTGCACCGCGCTGCACCTGGGGTGGAACTGGACCATGTCGGCGCTGCTGGACTTTCCGGTGAGCGGATTGACGCGCGACACGCCGCTGTACAACGAGGTTTCCATCGGCCCGCGCTGGCTCACCGGTGGCGACTTCGGGCCGGAGGCGGGGATCGCCGCGACGGTCGTGATCCTCGCGCTGGCGGCGCTCATCCTGCTCTGGCCCGGCCTGCGCGAGTCCGCCCGGATGCGCGCGCTGCGGCCGCTGGTGGACGACCGCCTCGGCACCGGCTCACTCGTGGAGGTGCCGGCGTGAAGCGCGCGCTGGTGTTCTGGGGGAGCGCGCCGCTGGCCGCGGCGGTGTTCGCGGCGCTGGTGCCGCTGCTCTTCCCCTTCCGCGCGCTGGGGATGGACCCGGCGGTGGACCGGCCGCGCGTCTGGCTGCTGGCGGTGTTCTGCGCCGGGGTGATGGTGCTGCTGTTCGGCGTAAGCGGGCTGCTGGGCGGGCGCTTCCTGGGGCTGCGCGACGTGCTGGAGCACCGCAGCGCCACCATCGCCATCGAGCGCGAGCGGCAGGCGCGCGACGGCTCGCGCGCCCGCGGCCGCAGGAACCCGGGCGCATGGACGGTCACGGCGGGCGCGAGCCTGATCGTGATCTACTTCGTCCTGCTGGCCGTGCTCTGAGCGCGGCTCAGGTGTCCCGCCAATGGAATGGGCGGACAACAACAGCACGGCAACCGCCAATGGAATTGGCGGGCAACAACAGCACGGCAACCGCCAATGGAATTGGCGGGCAACAACAGCACAAAGTCCCTGCGGGACTGCTGGGCCGCATCCTGCCGTTCCCTCCGGCCACGGTGTAGCCGCGGAGTGAGCTGTAGGTTGCAGGCCGCGCCGAAGCCCGTCCCTCCCCCAGGCAGTTTTGGGGGAGGGACAGGCGGCCCGGCGAAGCGACGGAAGTCGCGCCGGGCCAGCCAGGGAGAGGGCCCGCGAGGGAGAGGGCCCGCGCGGCATCTTGAGACGCAGATCAATCGAATCACCCGAATCGGAGCAGACCAACCGATGGCGGATATCCGGAAGGTGGCGGTGGTGGGCGCGGGGACGATGGGGAACGGCATCGTCCACGTCTTCGCCCAGAGCGGCTACGACGTCACCATGATCGACGTGCGCGCCGAGGCGCTGGACGCGGCGCGGAAGACCATCGCCGGGAACATGGACCGGCAGATCAGGAAGGGCGCGCTGTCCGAGGCCGACCGCGACGCCGCGCTGGGCCGCATCGCCGCCGCCAGCGACCTCTCCGCCGTCGCGGATGCCGATCTCGTCATCGAGGCGGCGACGGAGAACACGGAGCTCAAGTTCCGCATCTTCGAGCAGATGGACGCCGCGGCCCCCGCGCACGCCATCCTGGCCACGAACACCTCCTCCATCTCCATCACCGAGATCGCCGCGCGGACCAGGCGCCCCGAAAAGGTCATCGGGATGCACTTCATGAATCCCGTCCCCGTCATGAAGCTGGTGGAGATCATCCGCGGGCTGGCGACGAGCGACGAGACCACGCGGCTGGTCGTGGAGATGTCGGAGAAGCTGGGGAAGACGGTGGCCGAGGCGCAGGACTACCCGGGCTTCGTCTCCAACCGGATCCTGATGCCGATGATCAATGAGGCGGTGTTCTGCCTGATGGAGGGTGTTGCCACGAAGGAGGCCATCGACACCGTGATGAAGCTGGGGATGAACCACCCGATGGGGCCGCTGGCGCTCGCGGACCTGATCGGGCTGGACACCTGCCTGGCCATCATGGAGGTGCTGCACCGCGGCCTGGGCGACGACAAGTACCGCCCGTGCCCTTTGTTGCGGAAGTACGTCGCGTCCGGCAAGCTGGGCCGCAAGACGGGCGAGGGCTTCTACTCGTACGCCCCGTGAGCGACCCCGCCCGCCTGCGCCAGGCGTCGGACCTCTTCGTGAAGCTGGCGAAGGACGCCGGCCGCGAGCTGGAGCTGGACGCGGCCGGCGTGGAGTGGGCGGACCAGTACGTGGCCGCCGTGCGCCCCGTCGAATCGCCCGACCAGCTGCGCGTGCAGACCGCGCTGGTCGGGGCGTTCCTGGGCGAGTCGCTCATCGCCGTCTACGGCGGCGCGTGGAGCGACGCGGACGGAGAGTGGGCGGTGGAGCTGGGCGAGCGCGGCCGCGTGCACCCTTTCCGCGAAACCGAGGAGCGGCTGCGCGGGGGCGACGGCGGTTCCCTGGCCACCCTCTTCCGCTCCTTCGGGGACGCATGGGACCGGGTGGACGAGGATGCCGCGCCGGAGGCGGATCCGACGGAGGCGCTGCGGGAGACGGCGGAGCGCTTCCGCGCGGTGATCGAGGGAAACGGCGGCCCGGCGGAGTACGGCGAGGCGCTGGTGGCGTTCGTCGACACCTTCATCGAGAACGCGCGCCCCGTCGAGACCGAGCTGCTGGACCAGTACACCGCGCTGGTGGGCGCCGCGCTGGGCGAGTCGCTGATCGCCGCGTACGCCGGCGAGTGGCGCCACACCGGCGAGGCGTGGATCGTCCGCATGCCCGACGACACCGCCGTCTGGCCCTTCGCCGCCGCGCGGAAGCAGCTGGAGGGCGGGCCGGAGGATTCCATCCTCGCCCTCTTCCGCCAGGCGCGGCCGAAGGAATCGGGAGAGTAGGCAGATCGGAAGACGCAGGAGGGCGAGGCCTCGCGCGCGGCGGAAGCGGCGCGAGGGGCGGGATGGTTTTTCCCTCGTCCACAATGGTTCAACGAATGAGCAAATGACGCCGGAACAGCAGCAGATCCGCGACCTGGCCCGCGAGTTCGCCGAGAACGAGCTCCGCCCGCACGCGGAAGCGTGGGACCGCGAGGGCGAGCTCCCGCGCGACGTGGTCGCCAAGCTGGGCGAGCTGGGCTTCCTGGGGATGCTCATCCCCGAGGAGCACGACGGCCTGGGGCTCGACACCACGAGCTACCTCATCGCGCTGGAGGAGATCGCCCGCGGCGACGCGTCGGTGGCCGTCGCCATGAGCGTGCACAACTCGCTGCCCACGCAGATGATCCTCGCCCACGGCACCGGCGCGCAGAAGGAGCGCTGGCTGCGGCCGATGGCGCGGGGCGAGCTGCTGGGCGCCTTCTCGCTCTCCGAGCCCGACTCCGGCTCCGACGCCGCGTCGATGGCGGCGCAGGCGCGGAAGGTCGACGGCGGGTGGGTGCTGAACGGCGCCAAGGCGTGGGTCACCAACGGCGGCTTCGGCGACGTGACCGTCACCATGGTGCGCACCGACACGCCGGACGACCGGCGCGGCGCCAAGGGGATCGGCGCCTTCATCGTCCCCACGGACGCCGAGGGCTACATCGTCGGCAAGAAGGAAGACAAGATGGGGCAGCGCGCATCCGAAACGGTGGGCGTGGCCTTCCGCGAGATGTTCGTCCCCGACGACCAGCTGCTGGGCGAGCCCGGGCAGGGCTTCATCTACGCCCTGCAGGGGCTGAACGGCGGGCGCCTGGGGATCGGCGCGCTCGCCATCGGCATCGCCCAGGCGGCGCTGGAGCACTCGCTGGCGTACGCGGCCGAGCGGAAGCAGTTCGGCACCGCCATCCGGGACTTTCAGGGGATGCAGTTCAAGCTGGCGAACATGGCCACGCGCATCGAGGCCGCGCGCGCCCTCCTCCACCGCGCCGGCGAGGCGAAGGAAACCGGGGAGAAGGCGGTGCAGCTGGCCTCGATGGCCAAGCTCTTCGCCAGCGAGACGGCCATGTACGTGACGACCGAAGCCGTGCAGGTGTTCGGGGGATACGGGTACATGAAGGAGTACCCGGTGGAGCGCCTGTTCCGCGACGCCAAGGTCACGGAGATCTACGAGGGGACGAGCGAGATCCAGCGCACCGTGATCGCGCGCGAGCTGTACCGGTAGGCGGCCGCCGGAGCGGGACGAAAGGGCCTCCAGCAAGACCGCCGGCCATGACCGGCGCCACGATCTACACCCGGACAGACGGAAACGGGAATGGAATTCTTCGAGCTGATCAACGAGCACGGCCACGAGCAGGTGGTCTTCTGGAACGAGCCGTCCTGCGGGTACAGGGGGATCATCGCCATCCACAACACCGTGCTGGGGCCGGCGCTGGGCGGCACGCGCTTCTGGCAGTACAACAACGACCGCGAGGCGTTCATCGACGCGCTGCGGCTGTCGCGGGGGATGACGTACAAGGCGGCGGTGGCGGGGCTGAACCTGGGCGGCGGCAAGAGCGTGATCATCGGCGACAACCGCGCGACCGACCGCGAGGCCATCTTCCGCGCGCACGGCCGCGCGGTGGAAACGCTGAAGGGGCGCTACATCACCGCGGAAGACGTCGGCACCTCGGTGGACGACATGGAGTTCGTGGCGATGGAGACGGAGCACGTCACCGGCCGCGCCGCCGCGTCGGGCGACCCGTCCCCCGTCACCGCGTACGGCGTGTACCGCGGCATCAAGGCCGCCGCGAAGCACCGGTTCGGCAGCGACGACCTGAGCGGCCGCACCATCACCGTGCAGGGCGTCGGCCACGTGGGCTACTACCTCTGCCAGAACCTGGCGGGCGAGGGCGCGCGCCTGGTGGTTACCGACATCGACGCCGCGCGCGTGCAGAAGGTGGTGCACGACTTCGGCGCCACCGCGGTCGGCCCCGACGAGATCTACGCCGTCGAGGCGGACGTGTACGCGCCGAGCGCGCTGGGCGCCACCATCAACGACGACACGCTGAAGGTGCTGAAGGTGCAGGTCGTGGCGGGCGCGGCGAACAACGTCCTCGCCGAGGAGCGCCATGGCGACGAGCTGCACCGCCGCGGGATCCTGTACGCGCCGGACTACGTGATCAACGCCGGCGGCCTGATCAACGTCTGCGGCGAGCTGAACCAGTGGACGCCGGAGCGCTCGATGCGCAAGGCGGGCGAGATCTACACCACGCTCCTGCGCCTCTTCGAGCTCAGCGAGGCCGAGGGCCTGCCCACCTACCAGGCCGCGGACCGCCTGGCCGAGGACCGCATCCAGGGCGTGGGCGCGCTGCAGCGGACGTGGGTGTGATGAACCGAAGTGCGTGAGCGCGTGAGTGCGGAAGTGCGCTGGTTCCGTGCGGAGAGAAGCTCTGCCGCGCGCCGGAACGCACTCACGCACTTCCGCACTTCTGTCAACGACGAAGGGACCCGGCCACCCGGGTCCCTTTCGTCATGCTGCGCCCCGCGCTCGCTCAGTGGGCGAAGCGCTTGGTGGCGTACGTGGGGTGGCTGCGGACCACGGCCAGCAGCGCGCCGCCGCCGACGCCGACCATCGCTCCCACCGTCGCCAGCCCGCTCCAGCCGCCCAGCGCGGCGCTCGCCAGCGCGTAGAGGCCGAACATCACCATCCCCAGCGCCACGATCACCTGCGTTTTGCGCTGGTCCTCGGCGGTCGCGTGGATCTGCTCCAACATCTGTATCTCCCCGGCCATTGCGGCCTTGATCTAGAAAGTCGTGTGTGCGGTGGACGTCCACCGTCCCCTCGGGCGGGTGTCCCCACCGCCTCCGCATTCGACCGTACGGCGGATGCCGCGGGAGAGTTTCAGCTTCGTCAGAATCCGCCGCGGCGATGCGTTCGGGAGACGAAGCAAAAAAGTGCGGAAGTGCGGGAGTGCGTTTTTAGCGCAGCAGCCTGCTATTCGCACGGAGCCAGCGCACTTCCGCACTCACGCACTCCCGCACTTCTCTTCTAATGGCGGAAGTTGACGAGCAGAACCTCGGCATTGCCGTCGTCGCGCAGCTCCTCGCAGGTGCTGTAGTTGGCGTCCAGCCAGGGGGCCACGCCGTCGATGGTCTCGTTCTCCTTGCCGCCGGCCTCGTGCGCCAGCCAGCGCGCGGCCTCGCCGTCCTCGGCGCGCACCACGAAGCCGAACGCGCGCTCGCGGTACGGCGACCACGGGTCCTTGCCTTCCACGCACCACCACAGGGTGTCGTGCCGGGGGGCCAGCCTCCAGAACTTCATCGCTCGCTTCGTCCAAAGGGGATCGCGGGGAACCGGAACGCGGGGGAGATTGTATCGCCCTGCGCCGCCCCGCGGGAAGGGCGCCGGTTGCGCCGCCGCCCGCGAGGTGTAGCATGCTGATGCCCCGGATCATCCACCGTGCCACGCCCGGAGACGTGATGAAGCGCGTCCGACCGTTCGCCCTGTTCCTGCTCGCCACGCTCGCCGCCTGCGGCGGGCGCGACTACACCGCGCAGGACTTCTACGCCTTCCTTCCCGACCTGGTGCGCTTCGCCGACGCCGACGCCCGGCAGGCCGCCACCCCCAAGCCGCCCCAGGGGCCGCTCTGGATCGACGTGAACTCGTTCGCGGGCGGCGGCTGGCAGCTCACCGAAACCCGGCTGGAGCGCGACAGCGTGATGGCGCACCTGGGCGTTCCCGGCGCGCAGAAGATCGGCAAGCCGCAGGAAGCCATCATGCTCGAGGACACCGGCACCGTGGCCGCCACCCCCGAGGCCATGGCGGGCTTCACCGGCGGCCGGTGGATCAAGGGGTACGGGGTGATGCTGCACCTGAACATGGTGAAGGCCGACAACCGCGAGATCGCCGCCACCATCACCAGCTACGCCACCGACCGCCGCGTCTGGCCCACCGGCATCTGCCGCCGCGTGCAGCGCGTCACCTACCGCAAGGACGACGGCGGCACCTGGAAGCGGGTGAAGAACGAGCTGCGGAAGGGCTGCGACGATCCGGACTGAGGAAAGTGCAAAAGTGCGTGAGTGCGTGAGTGCGTGAGTGCGGAAGTACGTCAGGGCCGGCATCGCCGCGATGCCGGCCCTCATCGTTCCCGGATGTGATATGAATCTCCCCCGCACCGCGGCGGGCTCATCACCCCCCAGGTCAGGCGGCAGTCCCGAAGGGACTTTGTGCTGTTGTTGCCCGCGAATTCATTCGCCGGGTGGGAGGTGGAGGGTGGAGGGGATGCTGGGAACCGCGCCGGGATCACCCGCACCGGGATCACCCCCGCCGCGAGCGCAGTGCGGCGGCGAGCTCGTCGACCTGGGCGGTGAGGACGGGCTCGGTATGCGGGGTGGCGGCGGAGGTGGCCAGGCGCACGGCCTGCTCCACGTGCGCCCAGTCGCGGAACAGCGTGGAGGCGCGCGCCAGCTCCAGCAGCGCGCGGGCGTGCCGGTCGGCCTCGGCCGGGTTGCGGTTGATGAGCGACCACGCGTCCATCCACGCCTCCTGGTACAGCCGCTGGTTCTCGTCGCCCGCGGCGGCGTGGGCCAGGATGGAGAGAGTGAGCGCCCGCTCCACCGGCTCCACCCGCGACGGCAGCAGCTTCTGCAGCATGGGGATGGCGCGCGAGTAGCTTTCCTTGCGCACGAACAGGAACGCCACGTCGTGCAGCAGCTCCGAGAGCCGCGGGTGGCCGCGTCCGTACGCGCGCATGGCGCCGCGCGCGTACCGCTCGGCGTCGTCCAGGTGCCCCGCCTCCAGCGCCAGCAGCAGCATCCCGTGCAGCGCCGTCCCGCGGATCAGGATCAGCCCGTGGCGCCGCGCCGCGCGCAGCCCCTGCACGTAGAAGCGGTGCGCCGTTCCCGGCTGGCCGCGGCGGGTGTACAGCGCGCCCATCTCCACGTACGCCTGCGCGTACGCCTCCCACACGCGCCCGCGCCGCGCCAGCCCGATCGCCCGGCGCAGCCACGTCTCCGCGCGCGCGCTCCGCCGCCAGCGCAGCGCCAGGCTCCCCGCGAAGAGCGCGGGCCCCGCCTCCAGCGGCGTGGCCAGCGCCGCGGCCTGCGCGTACGCCATGGCCGTGCCCCACGCGCCGCGCCCTTCGGCCCACCGCGCGATCTGCTGGCACACCAGCGACACGATCTCGGGGTTGGCCGTGGCGGGCGAGCCCACCAGCGCCGCCAGCGTGGTGAGCGACACCTCCAGCGACGGCTCGGCGCCCGCGGCCAGCAGCTCGTTCAGGCGCCGGTGCGCGGCGTTGATGCCGAACAGCTCGTCGCGCTCGTCCTCGGCGATCTCGGCCCACAGCGTCACGTCGCGCACCGACTGCCAGAGGATGGCGCCCACCGGGGTGGGCATCTCCTGCAGCACCTGCACGGCCTCGAGCAGCTCGTCGGGCTCGTGCTGCAGCGCGGGCGGAACGCACCACCGCCGCGAAGCGCTACGGCGTGAGACACGCGCCCTGTGTACCGCTTTTTTTTCCGTCACCGTCTCCATGTCCTTCTCCATCTCCCTCTCCGTCGCCCGGCGCGGCCGGGGCCGCGCGTTCTCCGCGTTGCGCGAGCCGCCGTGGGGCGCTCCTCTTGACGCGCACCGGTCCGGCGTCCTAACCTGTAGGTAGCTCCCGCAACAAGTGGACAAAGTGGACAGGGCTGAAGTATAGCTCTCCCGCCGCCCCGCGTCAATGGTGTCGAACAGCGCGGTCACATCCGTCGCATTGCTGAGGCAGGCGCTCCGCGACGAGATCGCGGCCACGTCGCTCCGGCACGTTTCGCGACAGGTGGGGATGAGCCCCACCGGGCTGCAGAAGTTCCTGGAGAGCGGCCACCCCCTCACCGCCACCCGCCGCAGGGTCGAGCGGTGGTACGTGCTGCACGGCCCCGGGAGGCTGGAGAGCGGACTTACGGCGGAAAGTGCGATGGCGGTGCTGCGGGTGCTGGTGCAGGACCTGTCGCCCGCCCGCCACCGGCCCACGCTGGAGGCGCTGGTGAAGAGCCTGGAGGAGGCCTACCGCACCGCGCGGCTCCCGCAGCCCGGCTGGCTGGGCGAGGTGCGCGCAGCGGTGGGCGGGGTGGAGCTGGAGTAGGCAGGGTCGAGCAGGTCGGAGTCGAGCAGGTGGAGTCCCGAAGTCCCGTAGATCGTTGTCCCGCCCCCGCCGACCCTGGCGGGTCCCCGTCACGAACGACGGCGGCGACCGAAGACACGGCCGTGCGCCTCACGCAAGCCTGATGAACATCCGCAAACTGGTTCTGTTTCCGCTCCT
Organism: Longimicrobium sp.; assembly: GCF_035474595.1. NCBI lineage: Bacteria > Pseudomonadati > Gemmatimonadota > Longimicrobiia > Longimicrobiales > Longimicrobiaceae > Longimicrobium > Longimicrobium sp. The sequence goes on along the minus strand of NZ_DATIND010000044.1, from coordinate 135,674 downwards.
TGCCGCCGCCGCGCTGGCGGGGTGCCGCAAGTCCGGCGGCGAGGTGGTGATCGGCATCGCCGGGCCGCTGGAGAAGCCCAACGGCCGCTCCATGAAGCTGGCCGCGCAGATGGCCGCCGACGAGATCAACGCCCGCGGCGGCATCGGCGGCCGCCACGTGCGCCTGGAGTTCGGCGACGACGAGGGCGACGCGTCGAAGGCCATCGAGGTGGCGAAGAAGCTGCGCGAGAACCCCGCGGTGGTGGCGGTGGTCGGCCACGTGAACTCGGCCGCGTCGCTGAAGGCGGCCACCATCTACAACGCGGTGAACAACGACAGCGTGGGCGGCTCGCCGGTGGTGCAGATCTCCCCCGCCTCCAGCAGCCCGCAGCTGACCGGCGCGGGGGATTGGACCTTCCGCATCTGCCCCACCGACCTGGAGTTCTCGCCGGCGCTGGCGCGGTGGGCGGCGCGGCTGGGGCGCCGCCGCGCCGCGGTGCTGTACGCCAACGACGACTACGGGCAGGGGGTGATGGCCACCTTCGCCGACGCCTTCGGCCGGGGCGGTGGTGCGGTGGTCAGCCGCGACCCCTTCCTCCCCGCCGTGTACAGCGACGCGGGGGCGCTGGACCCGTACCTGCAGCGCGCCTTCCGCCGCGGCGCCGACGCGCTGGTGATCGGCGGGCAGGCGCCGGAGGGGATCAAGATCATCGCGGCGGCGCGGCGGCTGGGCTTCACCGGGCCCATCCTGGGGAGCGACGGGCTGACCGGGGTGAAGGACGGCGGCGCCGTGGCCGAGGGCGTGTACGTCTCCTCCGCCTTCCTCCCCGACCGGCCGGCGCCCAAGGCACAGCAGTTCGTGCAGTCGTACCGCGAGCGCTTCCGGGAGCTGCCGGACCACCGCGGGGCGATGACGTACGACGTGATCTACATGCTGAAGGACGCGATCGAGAACGCGGGCACGGGCCGCCGCCAGATCCGCGACTACGTGGCGGGGATCGGGATGGGCCGCGCCGCCTTCGAGGGCGTCTCCGGCACCATCAAGTTCGACCGCAACGGCGACGTCGTGGGCAAGGAGGTCGCGGTCGGGATGGTGCGCAACGGGCAGCTGGTGACGGCGCGATAAGGGAAGTACGAGGAGTACGAGAGTGCGGAAGTGCGGAAGTGCGGAAGTGCGGAAGTGCGGAAGTGCGGAAGTGCGGAAGTGCGGAAGTGCGGAAGTGCGGAAGTGCGGAAGTGCGGAAGTGCGGAAGTGCGGTGAGGATATGGATCGAGGGCCGGCATCGTCGCGATGCCGGCCCTCGCTTCGTGGCGTCCCCCGCCGGACCAAAGGCGGAAGCGGTGACCGGGGCTGCGTCAGGCGCAGCGGTACGTGGTCAAGGGACCGCAGAGCTGCGCATCCGTGAACGTAGGCTTGCAGAGCGACGTGCCCGACAGGGCCATCCCCTCGTAGCCGTTGATCGTTCCGTAGACCGGCGAACCGGCCGCCGAAGGCACGAACGGCTCGATGCGAAGCGTGGTCACGTCCAGCGTCAGCTTCTTCTTCATGAGGACTCCCTGCTCGGGACTACGAATTGGACTGGCCAGACGAGCTGTGCCAATCGGAACACTTGAAGAATAGATGCGGGAATTATCCTCTGCAACGGCTGCTCCCATGCCGTGGGCGCCTCCGGATGCTGCAAAAGCATCGGCTGGGCGGCGGGTGCGGAGCACCGGCGGCCAGCCGCTCAGTGGCCGCAGCCGCAATCGCTGCCGCATCCCGTACCGCCACTGCCGCCCTTCGGCGCGCGCGCGGCGGACACGGTGCGCCAGGCGCGGCGGCCGATGAAGAACGCCGCGGCCAGCACGATCAGCCCGACGATGAACGTCTGCAGAAGTTGCGAATCCATCATCCCCTCTCTTCTCCAGGCTGAGTGCCGGAGCCTGCCATGGATCCTTCGGCCGCCGCCAGACTCTGGCGCATCCGTCCGATTCGGTGCGGCGGCGACCTCAGGATGACGTCTCCTGGGGTCGCCCGGCCGATCAGTGGAAGCCGAGGAGGAGGCCGCCGCGGTACACGATGAACGCGGCCGTGTACGCCAGCGCCAGCATGTACGCGAACTGGAACGCGGCCCACTGCATCCCCTTGCGCCCCCCGCCCGTCTCGCGCACCACCACCGCGATGGTGCTCATGCACATCAGCGCGTACACGTAGAACACCATCAGCCCCGTGGCGATCAGCGGCGTGTACGCGGGGCCGCCGGTGCGCGGGTTGCGCTCGGCCTGCAGCTTCTCGCGCAGCGCGCCGCTGGTGCCGTCGGCGGAGGAGCCGATGCCGTAGATGGTGCCCATCGTCGACACGAACACCTCGCGCGCGGCGAAGCTGCTCACAATCCCCACCCCGATCTTCCAGTCGTACCCCAGCGGGCGCACGGCGGGCTCGATCACGCGCCCCATCCGCCCCAGCGCGCTGTTGGCCAGCTGCTGCTCCTGCGCCGCCTCTTCCGTCAACCCCGGCGCGGGGTGCGACCGCGGGAACGTGGCCAGCGCCCACAGGACGATGGAGAGCGAGAGGATGACCGTGCCCGCGCGGCGGATGAACATGGACGCGCGGTGCCCCACCGACATGGCCAGCGAGCGCGGGCTGGGCAGGCGGTACGGCGGCAGCTCCATGATCAGCGGCCGTGCGCGCCCCTTCAGCAGCGTCTTCTTGAACACCGCCGCCATCCCCAGCGCGGTCAGCGTTCCCAGCAGGTACATCGCCAGCAGCGTCACGCCGCGCAGGTTGAAGATCCCCGCCACGGCCACCGGCGGGATGAAGGCGCCGATCAGCAGCGTGTACACGGGGATGCGCGCCGAGCAGCTCATCAGCGGCAGGACCAGGATGGTCGCCAGCCGGTCCTTGGGGTTCTCGATCGTCCGCGTGCTCATCACCCCCGGCACCGCGCAGGCGTAGCCCGAGAGGAGGGGGATGAAGGAGCGCCCGTGCAGCCCCACGCTCCTCATGAAGCGGTCCATGATGAAGGCCGCGCGGGCCATGTACCCGCTGTCCTCCAGGATGCCGATGAAGAGGAAGAGGATGGTGATCTGGGGGAGGAAGACCAGCACCGAGCCCACCCCCGCGATCACGCCGTCGACCACCAGCGAGCGCAGGTCGCCCGCCGGGAGCATCGATCCGACGGCGCTCCCCAGCCCGTTGAACAGCCCCTCGACCAGGCCGATGAGCGGCTCGGCCCACGAGAAGATGCTCTGGAAGACGAGCGCCATCAGCAGCACGAAGACGAGCGGCCCCCACACGCGGTGCAGGGCCACCGCGTCGATGCGGTCGGTGAGCGTCTTCTTCCCCGTCGCCGTCCGCGTCGTCGTGCGCTCGACCACGTCGGCGATCCAGCCGTAGCGCGCCTCGGCCTCCAGCGAGCGCGGCGAGACGCCGGCGGCCTCGGCGCCGGCGCGCGCGCGCTCGACGGCGTCCGCCAGCCCGGCCACGTGCGCCAGGTGCGGGCCGATGGTGTTCACCGCCAGCAGCCGCAGCGCCTCCATCCCCGCGGCCGACGGGTTCAGCCCGCCGGCGACGAGGCACGCCTCCAGCGGGCGGAGCACCGCGGCGGCCTCGGCCGGGAGCTCGAAGTGGCGCTCCGCCGGAGGGAGATCCACCGCCCTGCCGACGGCCTGCTTCAGCAGCTCGAGCCCCTCGCCCCTGGTGGCCACCGTGGCGACGACGGGGGCGCCCAGCTCCAGCGTGAGCTCCACCGGGTCCACGCGGATGCCGGCCGCCAGCGCGGCGTCCACCTGGTTCAGCGCGATGACGGCGGGAAGCCCCAGCTCCAGCACCTGGCTGGCCAGGAACAGGTTGCGCTCCAGGTTCTGCGCGTCCACCACCACGACCACCACGTCGGGCATGTCGACGCCCTCGGCGCGCCCCTGGAGCACGGCCAGCGCGATCTCCTCGTCCGGCGAGTTGGCCGAGAGCGAGTAGGTGCCGGGAAGGTCGAGCACCGACACGGGGCGCCCGGCGGCGTCGCGGTACCGGCCCTCGACGCGCTCCACGGTCACCCCGGAATAGTTGCCCACGCGCTGCCGCATGCCGGTCAGCGCGTTGAAGAGCGTGCTCTTTCCCGTGTTGGGGTTGCCGACCAGGGCCACATGCAGCAAACCCCCGCCACGCGCTTGGGCGGGCGAGGGTGCGCGGGTGGCCGGGGGCGCCCCGGCCTCGATCAGGTCCATCTACTCCACCGTGATGTGCTCCGCCTCGGCGCGGCGCAGGGTAAGCATGAAGCCGCGGAGGCGCACTTCCATCGGGTCTCCCAGCGGCGCCCGGCGGATCACCTCCACCGTGGTCCCCCGGATCAGCCCCAGGTCCATCAGCCGGCGCGCGGCGTCGGCGTCGCCGCCGACCTGCGTCACCCTTCCCCGCTCCCCCGGCTCCAGCGCCGACAGGCTTCGCGCCAAGGCGTCAGGCCCCGAAGGGGAGCACGGTGATGGCGTCGGCCAGCTTGCGGCCCAGCGCCAGCTTCGACCCCTTCACCTCCAGCAGCATGCCGTTCTGCGAGTCCAGCACGCGCACGCAGCTCCCCTCGAACAGCCCCAGCCCGCGCAGGCGGTGCGCCTCGTGGTCGTCGCACTCCATCCGCAGCACCGCGGCCTGGCACCCGCTCGCGCAGGCGGCCAGCGGGCAGCCAGCGCAGCGCGCAGGCGCCGCGGTTGCCCTGGTGCGGGAGAAGATGCGCTTCAGCAGCATCGGTCGGGACTGCGGGTGAAGATGAGAATCGATTTCATCCGGACCTGAATGATACCGATTCTCACGCGTGCACGCAAGCGCGGCGATGCGGGTCCGCCCGGGTACCTCCCATCCCCATCCCCCAAGGCTTTTGCGGGAGATTTCCAGCCGCGGCGGGGGCCGCCGGAATCCGGACGTTCCGGCCCTGTTGCAGACCTTGACGATGCCCCGGAACTGCGGCATCTTTGCCCGCACTCACCACCCGCATCCGTCGTCCGTTCCCCACCCGCGGCCACCCGCCGCGGTTCCCCCGTTCCTGCCCCGATGACTCGCAGACTTCTCCGCGCGGCGGCCTGCTGCGCGCTGGCGTACGCCGTGGCGGCGTGCGCCGAGCCCACGGGCGCCTCCACGACGCCCCCCGCCGACCCCGCCGAGCAGGGGCTGCCCCCCTGCACCGACACCCTGAACGCCATCCACGCGCACGAGACCGGCTACCGCGGGATCTGGTACTCCAACGAGGAGGTCACCGGGCCGTACCGCTGGAAGTACAGCGGCGGGCTGGGCACCTATCCGCAGCAGATCGTGCCGATGGCCATCTACTCGGCGCGCGCGCGGCGCACCTTCTTCGCGTATGGCGGCGACTCGGGCGGGCAGCTGACCGACATGGTGTCGTACTACGACCACGCCACGGGCACCGTTCCGCGCCCCACGAAGGTGCTCACGCGCACCTCCACCGACGGGCACTTCAACCCCACGCTGTCGATGGACGCGCAGGGGTACCTGTACGTGTTCGCCAACGCGCACGGGAACGGGCTGGAGCAGAGCCCGTCCGACAGCACCTTCGCCAAATCGTACATCTACCGCAGCACCTGCCCGTACTCGACCGAGGCGTTCCGGCGGGTGCGCAGCGACATCTTCTCGTACTCGCAGCCGTGGGCCACGCCGCAGGGAATCGTGTGGCTGCACACGCGCTACCAGCAGTACAACTACCGCGCGCTCTACGTTTCCAGCAGCACCGACGGCTCCACCTGGGCCGAGCCGCGGCGCCTGGCGCTGATCCAGCGGGGCGACTACCAGGTGAGCTGGGCGCAGGGCTCGCGGGTGGGCACGGTGTTCGACTTCCACCCCAACGCCACGGGGCTGAACGGGCGCACCAACCTGTACTACCTGGAGAGCAGCGACCTGGGCGCCACCTGGACCACCGTGCAGGGCGCGCCGGTTACGCTGCCGGTGACCACGCCGAAGAACCCGGCGCTGGTGCGCGACTACCAGGCAGAGGGACTGCTGGTGTACCTGAAGGACCTGAAGTTCGACGAGCAGGGGCACCCGGTGATCCTGTACCTGACCACCAGCACCTACCTTCCCGGCCCGTCGGCGGTGCCGCGCATGTGGCACACGGCGCGGTGGACGGGCACGGAGTGGGTGTACCGCGACGTGGCCGCCAGCGACCACGCCTACGACCACGGCTCGCTGTACCTGGAGAGCGACGGGAGTTGGCGCGTGGTGGCGCCGATGGACCCGGGGCCGCAGCCGTACACCACCGGCGGGTCGATGGTGTACCTGCGCAGCACCGACCAGGGGCTCACCTGGACGCGGGAGATGGGGATCAGCCCCGGGGCCATGAACCAGACCTACGCGCGCGGCCCGGTGAACGCGGACCCCGGCTTCTACGCCTTCTGGGCCGACGGCAACACGCTGGCCCGCTCGGTGTCGCACATCTACTTCGCCACGCGCGACGGGCGCAGCTACCAGCTTCCCGAGCAGATGGGGGAGACCACCGCGCGCCCCAGCCGCGCCCCCGGCACCTTCGGGTTCTGGTAGGCCCTTCCGGCCGCGGCATCGCCGGACCGACCCCGCAGCCCCGGCGCAGGTGCCGGGGCTGCGGTCTTTTGGGGGGATGTGCATCGCTCCGGCGAACTTCGTCCGCTTTCGCGTTTATCAGGCGCGGAGGAGGATACCTGTCTTCCGCCCCACTTTCGAAGGACCGCCATCCTGCCGATGAGCAGCCCCGCGGCAACCACGCCCATGCGCCTGACGGGAACCCAGCTCGCGCAGTTCTTCCGCTTTCGCTGCGAGCGGAAGCTGCGGTGGGAGCTGGCGCCCGCGGGTGACGCCCCGCCGCAGCACGTGCGTCCGGGGATGGGGCTGCTGGGCGCGGCGGGGAAGGCGTTCGAGCGCCGCAAGACGGCCGCGCTGGCCCGCCGCTTCGGCCCGGACGCGGTGCGCGTGGCCGGCTTCACGCCGGCGGGCGACGCGCGGCCGCTGGACTTCGCGGCGGTGCTGGAAACGCTGTGCGATCCCGGCCCGGTGAAGTTCCTGGTGCAGCCCCGGCTCGAGATCCCCGACCCCGAAGCCTTCGCCGCGCGCTGGGGGATCGACCCCGCGCTGCCGCTGGACTTCGCCGCCGCGCAGCCGGACCTGGTGCGCATCGGGCGGTGGCCCGACGGGCGGCTGCGGCTGGGAGTGATCGACGTGAAGCTCTCGCGCGAGCGCGCGGTGCACCACTTCGCGCAGGTGGCCTTCTACACGATGGTGCTGGAGGAGATCGTCCGCGCCACCGGGGTGGACGCGCGCGTGGACACGCGCTGGGGGTGGGTGTGGAACCGCGGCTCGCGCGCACCGCGGCGCTTCGCGCTGGCCGCGTACCGCCACCACGTCGGGCGCTTCCTGCGCGAGGAGCTGCCCCGCATCGCCGCGCTGCGGGCCGAGGAGGCGGCGTGGCACCTGTCGCCCGCGTGCGCCGGGTGCGGCTTCTTCCAGCACTGCCGCGCCGAGGCCGACGCGACCGACGACGTGTCGCGCGTTCCCGGCATCACCCCGCTCGCCCGGCAGGTGCTGCGCGGGCGCGGCATCACCACGGTGAAGCAGCTGAACCTGCGCGGCATCCGCGGCGACACCTACACCGGGTGCCACGCGCTTGAATCGGCCGAGTCCAGCCTGAAGAAGCGGGCGCAGGCGCTCTCCTACCGCAAGCTGGTGGAGCAGGAGAAGCAGACGCACCTGCTGGGCGGCGGCGAGCGCGTGCGCGTGGTTCTTTCCGCCGAGGGCGACCCCGTGAGCGGAACGGTGTTCGCGCTCGGCTTCCGCGCGGAGCGGGCCGGGGCGCGCCCGCAGGCGGACGTCGTCGTCAGCCGCGAGGGCTCCGCGCGCGGCGAGGGGGAGATGCTGCGCGGCTTCCTGGCCCGCCTCCGCGACACGGCGGTGGCCATGCTGGGCACGGGGAACGGCGGCGGGCGCGCGGAGAAGGCGCTGCACGTCTTCGTCTACGACCGGCAGGAGCTGGAGCTGCTGCGCGGCGTGCTGCACCGCCACATGTCCGACCCCGCCGCGCAGCCGGGGATCGCCGCGCTGGCCGGCCTCGTCTTTCCCTCCACCGCCGGCGCCTCGGCCGGGCTCCGCGCCGCCGCCGCCGCGCCGGGAACCGTCGTCGTGGACGCCGTCTCCGAGCTCTTCGCGCTCCCCGTCGCCTACGCCCTCGACCTCGCCGCCGTCTCGGCCGCGCTGAAGCCGGCGGAGCGGGCGCACGCCTGGCATCCGCGCGCCGACTACGGGTGGCCGCTCAGCAGCCAGGTGGCCTTCGAGCGCATCCACAACGTCTGGCGCGCCCGCCCGCACGCCACGGAGCGGGGCGAGGAGACGGGGGACGAGGTGCGCGCGGAGATCGAGCGCACGGTGGCGGCCAAGCTCGACGCGGTGGATTCCGTCGTCCGCGGCGTGCGCGAGCAGGCGTCGCGCGCCCGCGTCCCGCGGATGCGGATGGAGGGCGGCGGCCCCGCGCCCGCGACGTCGGCCACGCCGATCCCGGATGCGACGCTGGAGGCGCTGCGCATCTTCACCGAGCTGGAGGCGGCGGCCGAGGCGCTCTCCATCCGCGCGCTGCACACGCTCCCCTCGCGCGACCGGGCGCGCCGCTTCGAGTGCATCACCGGGCTGGAGCCGGTGGAGCGCGTGAGCGACCGCGAGTGGGTGTTCGAGTTCGACCCCGAGTGCCGCGAGGCCAAGTTCCGCCCCGGCGAGTTCGCGCTGGTCCTGACCAACGACAACGGCGAGATGCTGGCGGAAACGGACCGCAAGCCGTGGCTGCGCCGCAAGCTGATGGTGGAGCTGGCCGCGTACGACCTGGCGCACGATCCGCCGCGCGTCACGCTCGCCAGCGACTACGGGTTCGAGCGGTTGAAGAAGGAAGGGCTGCTGAAGTTCGACTTCCGCTGCGTGCTGGACCGCGCCGAGGCCGACTTCAACACCCGCCGCGTCGTCTCCACCCTCCGCCACCTGGCCGACGGTCACGGCGAGGCGCGCTTTGTCCGCGGGCTGCTGGACGGAGCCATCTCCCCCGAGTGGCTGCTGGCGCCGCTGGACGCGGACGCGGGATGGGCGGAGACGGTGGCGCGCGCCGGGCGCCCGGTGCTGAACGCCGAGCAGGAGGCCGCCTGGCGCGCCGCCTTCGAGCGCGCGGTGACGGTGATCTGGGGCCCGCCGGGAACGGGGAAGACGTACCTGCTGGCGTGGACGCTCCTGGGCCTGGCCGCCTCCGCGCGGGCCGCGGGGAAGCCGCTCCGCATCCTGGTGAGCGCGGCCACACATCGCGCCATCGCCAACGTGCTGGTCCGCGTCGCCCGCGAGCTGATCCCATCCCCCCTGCGGCTGGTGAAGCTGGAGGGGCGCGGGAGCGAGGCCGACCGCGAGGCGGGCGACGCCGGCGTGGAGCTGGTGAGCGACGAGCGGCTGGAGGCGGTCCTGGCCGAGTCCGACGAGACCGCGCTTCCCGTGGTCGTCGGCTCCACCGTGTGGTCGCTGTGGAAGCGGATGCGCGCGGCCTCGAACGACGCGGCGGACGAGGACGCGGGGGCCGACGTCCCCGTGTCGCCCATGTTCGACGTGGTGGTGATCGACGAGGCGTCGCAGATGAAGGTGGCCGATGCGCTGATCGCCCTCTCGTCCATCCGCCGCGGCGGGCGCGTGATCGTGTGCGGCGACGACCGCCAGCTCGCGCCCATCGTGCGCGGCAGCTACGACGACGCGGAAACGCTGTTCGGCTCGGCGTTCGCGCACTTCGCCGCGCGCTTCGGGCGGCTGGCGCTGCGCGAGAGCCGGCGGATGAACGCCGCCCTGGTCGGCTACCCGCGCCGCATCTTCTATCCGGGCCTGGTGTCGATGGTCCCCGAGCGGCGCCTCCTCACCGCGCCCGAGTCCGTCGACCTCGCCGATCCCATCGACCGGCTGCTGTGGGAGATGGTGTTCGATGCGCGCGACTCCGTCGTCTTCCTGACGTACGCGGATTTCCGGGGGACGGCGCGGAACCCGTTCGAGGCGCGGCTGGCGGCGCGGATCGCCACGCTGGCGCGCGCGGGGCTGCGCGATCCCGCGACCGGCGCGGCGTACGATGCCGACGGGTTCCGCGAGCAGGCGCTGGCCATTCTCTCGCCGCACCGCGCGCAGAACAGCGCCATCCTGCACGAGCTGGCCACGCTGGGCTGGGCGTACGGCGAGCTTCCCGTGGTCGACACCGTGGAGCGGATGCAGGGGAACGAGCGGGAGATGATCGTGGTCTCGTACGCCGTGGCCGACCGCGAGTACGCCGAGCGCGAGGCGGAATTCCTTCTCGACCCGCACCGCTTCAACGTTTCCATCACCCGCCCGCGCGCCAAGCTGGTGGTGCTGATGAGCGACGAGGTGCTGCGCGCCCTGCCGCGCGACGAGCGGGTGATGACCGAGTCGATGGCCATCAAGGGCTACCTCCGCCAGCCCTGGCGCCGCGTGCGCCACCTGGAGCTTCCCGCGCCGGACGGCACGCCGGTGCGGGTGACCGTGCGGGTGCGGTAAACAGAAACGGACCCTTTCCGGATCGGGGGGTATGGAGTGGACGGCCGTCTTCCGCGGCGGCCGCGCAGGCCCTCTCGAGAACGAGGTACCATGCCCACGCCCAACGACCCGCAGGCCCTCTCGCCCCGCGAAGACGACGCGCTTCCGCTCGGACCCTCGCACGCGGTCCCGGTGCAGACGCCCGGCGCCGACCCGCGCGGCTCGTTCCTGCAGCGCATGTGGAACTCGGTGTTCGGCGCCACGCCGTTCGACCGGCCCGCTCGCGCCGCGGAGAAGGGGAAGCATCAGTATTTCGGGGGGCTGATGCGCGACGACGGCACGCGCCGCCGCGTGCCGAACGAGGCCGGCCCGCCGCAGGCCTGACCGGCGCCGGTTCGCCGGCCGCGGGGAGCGGGGGAAGGATGAACGACCGGGCGCGGTGATGTGGATCTCCCGCGCCCCGGGGGACCCGTTGGCGCGGAACGCGGGGCGCACCAGAAGAAGAAGGCGAGACGCGGCCGCGTCTCGCCTTTTTCCGTTTTCCTGTTCCCCGACCCTCCGACGCGGCGCTGTTGTCGCCGGGATGCGGCGGCGGCTACGTTGGTCCGCATCCGCGCCGTTCCTCACGCCCGCCGATCCCATCCCCTCGCGATGAACCGGACGCCCGAGCTCCGCCACCTGCGCTACTTCGTGGCGGTCGCGGAGGAGCTGCACTTCGGCCGCGCGGCGGAGCGGCTGGGGATCCAGCAGCCGCCGCTCACGCAGCAGATCCAGCGGCTGGAGGCGGTCGTCGGCGCGCCGCTCCTGGTCCGCCGCCCGCGCGTGCAGCTCACCGAGGCCGGGCGCGTGCTGCTGGCCCACGCGCGGCGGCTCATCGCGCAGGCGGACCGGGGGATGGACGAGGCCCGCCGCGCCGCGCGGGGCGAGTCGGGCGTGCTTGCGGTCGGCTTCGCCGCGTCCACGCTGCCGGCGCTGCTGGCCACCGCGATCCGCGCCTTCCGCGACGCCGCGCCGGGCGTGGAGCTGCGCCTGCGCGAGCTCCCGTCCGCCGCGCACGCCGCCGCGCTGCGCGACGGGACGATCGACGTGTCGGTGGCGCGCGAGCCACCGCCGGAGGAGGGGATCGCGCGCGAGGTGCTGATGGACGAGGAGCTGGTGGCCGTCCTCCCGCCCGGCCACGCGCTCGCCGGGAGCGACGAGATCGCGCTGGCGGCGCTGGCGGACGAGCCGTTCGTGCACTTCCACCGCGCGGTGGCGCCGGGGCTGCACGACCGCGTGGCGGCGCTCTGCCGGGCGGCGGGGTTCGAGCCGCGGATCGTGCAGCAGGCGCACGAATGGCTCACCATCGTCGGCCTGGTGGAGGCGGGGCTGGGGGTGACGCTGGCGCCGGCGTCGTTCCGGCGGCTGCGCTGGGGCGGCGTGGCCTACGCGGCGCTCACCGGGCCGGCCGACCGCACCACCCTCGTCGCCCTCTGCCACCGCGCCGACGACCTGCCGCCCGCAGGGGAGCGATTCGCCGCCGCGTTGCGCGACGCCGCCCGCGCGCGGGGCTGACGCTTCAAACTGCCTGGCACACAGAGACGCGGAGCCGCGGAGAGTTCTCCCCGGCTCCGCGTCTCTGCGTGAACCCCATCTGTTCAGATCACCGGGTGCGATGCCGGTGCATCTCCTCGATCTGGCGGAAGGTGAGGCGCGTGTAGCCCGCTTCGCGCAGGGCGCGAAGGTACGCGAGGGAAACGCCGCCATGCTTCAGGCTCACCAGCTCGTCCAGCGAGCGGTCCGGGTCGCCGAACGCCGTCGCCTCGCGCGCGAAATCGAGGGTGACGTAGAAGATCTGCATGGCGATGAGCCGGTCCGGCTCCAGGTCGCGATAGCCCAGGCGGCGCAGCTCGCGCATCTGAGCCAGCTCCACCCCGTGGATCAGCAGCTCCAGCTGGTCGGCGGACGACGGACGCGGCGCGCCGAGGCGCTCCATCTCCCCCGCGAAGCCCGGCGCCGGCTGGTACGCGCACCGGCCGGAGCCCCGCCCGCCGCCCGCCGTCCCCTCGCACTCCAGCCGCCCCGGATCGCCCGCCAGGGTGAAGCGCACGGGGGATTCGGCCGGGCCGGCGAGCGCGGCCGCATCGAGCCCCGCCATCTCGTCCACCGAGCGCGCGGAGCCGGTGCTCCCGGTGCGTCCACCCTCCGCGGGGTAGCGGAAGGTGATCATCCGCGTGTCCGCCGCCATCCGGCCGGTGGGGGCGATCGACCACGCGATTTCCGCATCCCCCTGCGCCGCCGCCCGGCCCGGCATCGCCGCGATCGCGAGACCCAGCACGGAAGCGCGGACGAATCTCGTCATCATCATCTTCTTCTCATCTCCATCACCACAGCTCCACGCGGACGCTGTCGGGGCGCACCATGGGGTCGCCGGGCCTGCAGGCGAAAGCGCGCGCGAATTCGGGGAGGTTGGAGAGCGGGCCGATCACCCGCCAGCGCGCCGGCGCGTGCGGGTCGGTGCGCACCGAGGTGCGGGCCGATGCCTCGCGCGTGTTGTTGCGCCAGTTCTGAGCCCAGGAGATGAAGAAGCGTTGCTCCGGCGTCAGCCCGTCGATCAGCGGCCGCGGCTTGCCGGCCAGCGCCCGCTGCAGCGCGTAGTACGACAGCGTGACCCCGCCCAGGTCGGCGATGTTCTCGCCCAGCGTCAGCCGCCCGTTCACGTGCACCGTGTCGACCGCCACGTAGCCGTTGTACTGCGCCACCATCCGGTCGGCGCGGGCGTTGAAGCGCGCCGCGTCCTCGGCCGTCCACCAGTCGCGCAGGTTGCCCTGGGCGTCGTACTGCCGTCCCTCGTCGTCGAAGCCGTGCGAGATCTCGTGGCCGATGGTGCTTCCCAGCGCGCCGTAGTTCACCGCGTCGTCGGCCTCGGGGTCGAAGAAGGGCGGCTGGAACTTGGCCGCGGGATAGGTGAGCGTGTTGCGCACCGGGTTGTAGCTCCCGCTCACCCGCTGCGGCACCGTGCTCCACTCCGACCGGTCCACCGGCTGGCCGATCTTGGCCCAGTTGCGCGCCGTCTCGAACGCCTCCACCGCGCGAATGGCGGGGATGAGCGAGCCGGGCTCGATCCGCAGCGCACTGTAGTCGGGGATGGTTTCGGGGTAGCCCAGCCGCGCCTCCAGCGTGGCCAGCTTCTCCAGCGCCCGCGCGCGCGTCTCCGGCCCCATCCACTCCAGCCCGGAGATCCGTTCGCGCAGCACCGCGCGCAGGTTGGCGATCATTCCCTCGGCGCGCGCCCGCGCCGCCGGGGTGAACACGCGCTGGCCGTACAGCCGCCCGAGCGCCGGGCCCATCTCGCCGCTGGTCAGCCCCACGCACCGGCGCCACCGCGGCGCGCGCCGGGCCGCGCCGGAGAAGTGCCGGTCGAAGGCGAAGTCCGCATCGGAGAGCGGCTTCGACAGATAGCTGGCCACGGAGTTCAGCACGTGCCAGCGCAGGTACGCCGACCACGCCTCCACCGGCGCCTCGGCCAGGAGGCGGTCCACGGCGCGCAGGTACTCGGGCTGGCCCACGTTCACCTCCGCCGCGGCGGGGATGCCCAGCGCGCGCTGGAAGGCCGGCCAGTCCAGGTGCGGCGTGAGCGCGGCCAGCCCGGCAGGCGCCAGCTTGTGGTACACGGCCTCGGGGTCGCGCATCTGCACCGGCGTCATGGATGCGCGCGCGAGCTGCGTCTCCATCTCCAGCACCCGCGCGGCGTCGGCGTCGGACGCGGCCTGCGGCGCGCCGGCAAGGACCAGCATCCGCGCCACGTGGCGGCGGTAGTCGTCGCGCAGCGCGCGCGAGGCCGAGTCGTCGCGCAGGTAGTACTCGGCGGTGGGAAGCGTCAGCCCGTTCTGCCACACCGAGGCGATGTTGCGCGTGGCGTCGCGGTCGTCCGTCGTGGCGAAGAAGGCGAAGGGGATGCCCATCCCCGCGCGCTGCAGCCGCGCCACCTCGCCCAGGATCGCGCCGCGGTCGCGCAGCCCGGCGATGCGCCGCAGGTCGCCCTGCACCGGCGCGGCGCCGTCGGCCTCGGCGCGCGCGGTGTCCATGCAGGCCGCGTAGAAGGTGCCCAGCCGCCCCTCCAGCGTCCCCGGGCGCGACGCGGCGGTCGCGGCCGCGTCTTCCAGGATCTGGCGGAGGGTGGCCGTGGTGCGGTCGCCCACCTCGTCGTAGCTGCTCCAGGTGGAGCGGTCGGCGGGGATGGGGTTCGCGTCCAGCCAGCCGCCGTTGGCGTAGCGGTAGAAGTCCTGGCACGCCTTGCACGTGGTGTCCATGTTCGCCGGGTCGATCCCCCGCCCGCCCGTGACGGCGAGCGGCCGGGACGGCGCTCCGCTCCCCGCCTCGGGCGCGGTGGCGGCGGGCACGGCCGCGGTCGCGCACCCCGCCGCGGCAGCAAGGACGAGCGGAAGACGGAAGATGCTTCGGGAGAAGCGCATCGGGCGGGGCTCCATGACAGGCGGGTGGGTCGCGCAAACAGATGGTGCTAGGAGATTAGCAGCGCCGCGCACATATGTCCAATCCACAAATCCATATCCATCGATACCGATAACGTATGGAGATGAAGATACCGACGCGGTCGCGCCATCTCCGCATCTCCATCCCCCAAAGCAGGTTTCAGGGAAGAATCGGTGCCTGCCGCCGACTCATGTGCGGAGGCTGGCCACTTACCGGCGACTGAAGTCGCAGCAACAACCACGGGAAGCCTCGCAAACTGCGCGAGGGTGTTCGGCTCACTCCGCGACATCGGCGCTCACGACCGATCTCCTCGCACTCTCGCACTCTCGCACTTCCGCACTTCCGCACTTCCGCACTTCCGCACTTCCGCACTTCCGCACTTCCGCACTTCCGCACTCTCGCACTCTCGCACCCGTCCGGTTACCTTCCGCCATCCCGACCAGCCACGAACGCGAGACCGTGCGAGGACGATAGATGGACGCCCTGAAGCAGGCCGATCCCGAGATCCACCGGCTGCTGGTGGCCGAGGCCGAACGCCAGGAGAACCAGCTGGAGATGATCGCCAGCGAGAACTTCACCTCGCAGGCGGTGCTCCAGGCCATGGGCTCGGTGCTGACCAACAAGTACGCCGAGGGGCTCCCCGGCAAGCGCTACTACGGCGGCTGCGAGGTGGTGGACGAGGTGGAGCGGCTGGCCATCTCCCGCCTGCTGCAGCTCTTCGGCGCCGACCACGCCAACGTGCAGGCGCACTCCGGCGCGCAGGCCAACATGGCCGCCTACTTCGCGCTGCTGGAGCCCGGCGACACCGTGCTGGGGATGAACCTGTCGGAGGGCGGCCACCTGACGCACGGCTCGCCGGTGAACTTCAGCGGCCGCCTGTACAACATCGTGGCCTACGGCGTGCGCCCCGACGACCACCGCATCGACTACGGCGCCCTGCGCGACCAGGCGGTGAAGGTGAAGCCGAAGATGATCATCGCGGGCGCCAGCGCCTATCCGCGCATCATCGACTTCGAGGTGTTCGCCGAGATCGCCCGCGAGTGCGGGGCGAAGCTGATGGTGGACATGGCGCACATCGCGGGTCTCGTCGCCACCGGCCATCACCCCTCCCCCGTCCCCCATGCCGACGTGGTGACGTCGACCACGCACAAGACGCTGCGCGGCCCCCGCGGCGGGCTGATCCTGGCGCGCGAGGAGCACGGCAAGGCCATCGACAAGCAGATCTTCCCCGGCATCCAGGGCGGCCCGCTGATGCACGTGATCGCCGCCAAGGCGGTGGCGTTCGAGGAGGCGCTGCGGCCGGACTTCGCCGACTACTCGGGCCGCGTGATCGCGAACGCCAAGGCGCTGGCCGGGGGATTGATGGAGCGCGGCTTCAACCTGGTGTCCGGCGGCACCGACAACCACCTGATGCTGGTGGACCTCCGCAACAAGGGGGTGACGGGGAAGGTGGCCGAGAAGTCGCTGGACCGCGCGGGGATCACGGTGAACAAGAACACCGTTCCCGGCGAGACCGAGTCGCCGTTCGTGACCAGCGGCATCCGCATCGGCACCCCCGCGCTCACCACGCGCGGCCTGGGCGAGGCGGAGATGCGCGCCATCGCCGGCCTCATCGAACGCGTGATCGCCGCGCCGGACGACGAGCAGGTGGCCACGGCCGTGCGCGGCGAGGTGCGGGAGATGTGCTCGCGCTTCCCGCTGTACGGCGAGTGGGCGCGGAGCTGAACGGCAGGGGGCAGGGGGCAGGGGGCAGGGGGCAGGGGACAGGGGGCAGGGGACAGGGGACAGGGGACAGGGGACAGGGGACAGGGGACAGGGGACAGCGAAAGGGACGGAGGGAGATGCTGGTGCGCGAGCCATGGTTCGAGGGTGAGACCAACGAGGAGCGGCAGGCCCGCCGCGATGCCTACGAGCGCCTGGCCGGCGCGGCGGGGCGGCTGGGGATGCCGCTGGAGCGCCTGGGCGCCATGCTGCGCCAGCTCCAGCGGAACGAGTCCGAGACGCGCCGCTTCCTGGCCGAGATCTACCGCGTCCCCGACGACTCGCTGGACGACTTCCTCCGCCTGCGCATGCAGGACCTGGAACGTGAGGAAGGCGGCGGATCGGGGAGCTGATCCCGGCACGCGCGGGACGTTAATCTTCCCTCTTCCACGCGATCCACACGCTTGGGGCGACCATTGAGTATTGCGAACGATCTCCAGGCTGCCTGCCGGATCAGGGACCGCATTCTCGGCGCGGCGGGCGCGTCGGTGGAGCGGATCCTCATCACGTGCGGGGGCGATAAATCCATCGGCCTGCAGACGGTGGTGCGGGGTCCAGCGACGGCATGGCCGGCCTCCTGAGAAAGTCCTGTTCCCATCCTCGACTTTCTGACGCGGTCACCGGCCGCAGCGGCACCGCGTCGGGCATCAGCTGCACCTCCACGTCCTCCGTCCGCCCGGCGGCCAAAGTGGCGCGCAGCGTCTGCACGTGGCGGCCGATGGCGCTCACCTCCACCTGGTGCGCGCCGGGCGCCATCGCCACGCGCACCGTGCCCCCGGCGTCGGTGACGGCCACGCCGCGGCCGTCGAGCTTCACCTGCGCGCCAGGCAGCGGCGCCTGCGTCTCCGAGGCGGTCACCGTCAGCACCAGCGCGGCCTCCTGCGCCGCCGCGCGCGAGGCGGCGGCCGCCATCGCCAGCGCGACCGCGACGGTGCGGATCGTCTTCAGCGGGAGCGTCATCGGCGGGGGGAGCCGGGGAAGGTGGAGAGCGGTGGGGAGCCCATGAAAGCGCGAAGAACGGGCGCGCGTGAGGGTTTGTGACGAAGGAGACGATGCGCCCCATCGCCATGCGGAACCTCCGGTGCCGGGGCGGCACGAAATGGCCGCAACCCGTGGCCCCGCATGGCGATCGGCGGAGGGGACTCCCTTGACGGGGCGAGGCCATCCGTTTACGCTGTACCCCAACCGCGCCTCTCCAGCCCGGCGCGGGGCACCGCCATCCCCATCTCCATCCCGTCATCCCGCCCCGGCGCCGCGCGCGTGCCGGCCCACGCTCGATCCCCCGGAGTATTCGCGATGCGCAAGCTGTTGAAATGGACCGGCCTTAGCGTCGGCTCCCTCGCCCTCGTGGTCGTGCTGGCCGTGCTGGTGGTGTACGCCGCCAGCGAGGTGCGCTTCCGCCGCGCGTACGACGAGGTGGCGGTGGCGCCGCTGCGCACCGGGCAGGGCAACCCGGCGGCGCTGGAGCGCGGCCGGCACCTGGCCACGGCCATCGCCAAGTGCGTGGACTGCCACGGCGCCGACCTGGGCGGCAAGCTGTTCATGGACGCGGGACCGCTGGGCGTGGTGTACGCCAGCAACCTGACCGCGGGGAAAGGCGGCGTCCTTGCCCGCTACAGCGACGGGCAGCTGGAGCGCGCCATCCGCCACGGCGTGGACGCAGACGGGCACGCGCTGGCCATCATGCCCTCGGCCGACTACTGGGCGATGGGCGACGCCGACGTGCAGGCGGTGATCGCCTACGTCCGCACCCTGCCGCCGGTGGACCGCGAGCTGCCCACCACCAACGTGCGGGCGCTGGGCCGGGCGCTGTACCTGGCCGGCAAGCTCCCCCTCTTCCCCGCCGAGCACATCACCCATGGCGCGCCTCGCGCCGAGCCGCCCGCGGCGGGCGTGACGGTGGAGTACGGCCAGTACCTGGCCACCATCGGCGGGTGCCGGGGGTGCCACGGCAAGGACCTGAACGGCGCGGCCGAGGGCGAGGGCCCGGGGATGCCGCCCGCCGCCAACCTGACCGCCGCGGGCGAGGTGGGGAAGTGGACGGAGCAGGACTTCTTCAACGCGCTGCGCACTGGCAAGCGCCCCAACGGCACCGCGCTGCGCCCGCCCATGCCCTGGGCGCTCAGCGGGCTGATGACGGACGACGAGATGCGCGCGGTGTGGCTGTACATCCGCTCCGTCCCCGCCAGGCCGACGCCCACGGAGTGATCCTCGCGAGAGACCGGCCCCGGGCACCGCGCCCGGGGCCGCTTTCGTTTCCGCCTCCACGGAATCCATCCATGCGCATCTCCATCGCTGCCGCCGTGATGCTCACGCTCGCCGCCACGCCGTCCGCCGCGCAGCGCGTGCGGCCCGTGCTGGACGTGGGGAGCGGCCGCCTGCTGGCCGTGGTGGTGGACGGCACCTGGCGCGACGCCGAGCACAACGCGTCGCTGGTGCGCGGCGGCGAGCGCTACCGCGTGTTCGCGAACGGCGCCGCGCGGGGCGTGGCCACGGGGTCGCGCGCGAACTCCATCGAGGAGCCGTGCCCGGACACCTACCTGGTCGAGCTGACGCCGAAGATGGAGGAGGGGGTGGGGGACGTGGCGGTGGTCGGCAGCTGGAACGTGCGCCCGCGCCCCGTCACGCGCGGCGACGCGAGCCTCCCCGCGTACCAGAACGCCGTGCGCGAGATGCTGGTGCGGCACGGGATCCGGAACCCGGTGGTGCGCATCACCGGCATCCTGCGCGCGGACCTGGACGGCGACGGCACGGAGGAGGCCGTCCTCAGCGCCACCCGCTCGCAGGCCGCCGGGGAGTCGACGCGCGTCCGCGCCGGCGACTACTCGCTGGTCATCGTCCGCAAGCTGGTGGGCGGCGTGGCGCGGACGATCATGCTGGAGGAGGAGTACCATCCCCGCACGAGCGAGGAGGAGATCCTGAACACCTTCACGCTGGGCGGCATCTACGACCTGGACGGCGACGGCCAGTACGAGATCCTGGTGCACGGGCAGTACTACGAGGGCGACTGGAGCACCGTCTACCGCATCCGCGGCACCACCCCCCGAATGCTCGCCACCGCCGGCTGCGGAGTGTAGATCGAAAGAACGCACAAGGAAGACGCACAAGGAAGACGTCATCCTGAGGCCAGCCACGCCGTCGCCCGACCCCGCACAAGCGCCCGCGGGCCGAAGGATCTATCGCCCGTATCGCACGTGAGTTGGGGGGAACGCGCCGGGCTTCGGTGCGATTCCTTCGCTCACGATAGACCCTTCGGCCTGCAACCTCTTGTGTAGCCGCTGGTTACGGTGTGGACGGCCTCAGGATGACGTCGGGTTGATGCGGCGAGGATGCACGAATTGGAGTTCCGGATTCGCGACGAGATCTTCCCTTCCTCAGGCCGCGACGGCCTCGGTGTGGCTTCCGTTCACGAGGGGGATGACCTCCTCGGCGAAGCGCTCCATCTCCTCCAGCTGCGGCGAGAACTGGAGGAGGACCAGGTCCAGCCCCGCCTCTTCGAGCGCGATCAGCCGCTCGGCCACCTGCTCCGGCGTGCCGACCAGGCCGGTGCGCAGCCCGCGATTGGAAACCGAGTAGTCCTCCAGGCTCACCCGTTGCTCCAGCTGCGTGTTGTTCAGCCAGTCCTGGTAGCTGTGGTACGCGTTCCCGCTCGACACGTCGGTGATGCGCTCCCGCTCGCGCTTCGCCTCGGCTTCCGTGGGACGGACGATGGCGTAGCCCGCGGCGCCGAACACCATCGGCGGCAGCCCCAGCGCCTCGCGGCGGGCGCGCATGTCGGCCACCTTCGGCGCGATGTTCTCCGGCGGGTCGCCGTGCGTCAGGAACCCGTCGCACATCGACGAGATCATCTCCTTGGCCGCGGGAGATTCGCCGCCGGCGTAGATCGTCGGCCGCGGGCGCGAGGCGGGCTTGGGCTCCAGCACGGCCTCATCCACCTTGTAGTATCGCCCCTCGTGCGTGAACGACGGACTGCACCACACGCCGTTCACCACCTCCAGCCACTCGCGGGTGCGGGCGTAGCGGTCGTCGTGCACGTCGAACTGCACGCCGTACTTCCGCGCCTCGGTCGCCCACCAGCTGCTGACCACGTTCAGCGACAGCCGCCCGCCACTGATGCGGTCGATGTTGGCCGCCTGCTTGGCGAAGATCACCGGCGGGTGGAACGTCGGCCGCACCGCCACCATGATCTCCTGCGTCTTCGTGACCGCCGCCAGCGCCGCCGCGGTGGACCACGCCTCCAGCGTGGGCGCGTCGGCGCCCTTGATGTCGTTCAGGAAGAGCTCGGCGATCAGCGTCAGGTCGAACCCGATCTCCTCGCCGCGGCGGGCCAGGCGGCTCACGTACTCCCAGCTGGCCTCCATCCCCTCGTCGTCCACGTTGCGCAGCCACCCGCCGAACACGGGCATCCAGTAGCCGAAGCGCATCAGCGGGCCTCCGCTTCCAGGTAGTCGGCCAGCCGCTGGAACGGGTCGAAGCCCACCACCTGCGGCGCGTCGGCCACGAAGTTCGACAGCGCGTTCACGTCGTAGAAGTAGTGCTTCCCGTCGCGCGAGTCCACGAAGTACTCTACCCCGCCCACCTCGATGCCCGCCTCGGCCATGATCCGCTCCACCTGCCCGATGATCTCGGCGGGCGGGGTGTAGCCCTCCACCCGCAGCCGGTTCTTCGGCGCGTCGACCGCGCAGGCGATGCGGTTCAGCTCGGCGCCGTCCACCCGCTGGCAGACGTCGGCGGGGCACAGGTCGAAGGTGTCGCCGGGGGTGTAGATGCGGATGCCGTACAGGAACTTGCCCCCCAGCACCTCCACGCGGGTGATGCGCCCCTCCTCGGCGGGCACGAACTCCTGCACCAGGCCGACGGAATCGATCCCCAGGTCCAGCGAACCGTCCTCCGACGCCTGCCGCAGAGTCTCCGGCGAGTCGAAGCGCCGCACCCCCGCCCCGCTCCCGCCGATGTTCGGCTTCACGGCGATGGGGTAGCGCAGCCCCTCGGCCGCGGCGAACGCCTGCGACGGGTGGTTGATGACGCGCGTCCTGGGATGCGGCAGCCCCAGACGGCGGAGGAGGTTGATCTGCACCGCCTTGCTGGTTTCCACCGCGTACGCGCCGCGGCCGTTCACCACGCGCACGCCGTTGCGCTCCAGGTGGTCCAGCCAGCTCTGGGTGTAGAAGATGGCGTTCCCCGCCCCGCGCAGGTACGCCGACGGGCTCATGCGGTTGAACACCAGCGAGTACGGCGGCGCCGCCTCGGGATCGTAGCGGTGCTCGGCCGCTGGGATGCGGACGAAGGGCGTGCCGCGCCGCTCCAGCTCGGTGAAGAGCGGGCGGAACCAGTCGGGGTGCTCGTGGAAGAGCGCGATCGGGCGCTCCTGCGTGGCGGGCATTCGGATCTCCTCGGGTCTGCCGAAAGAAAAAAGCCGCCGCTCCGTCAGATTGAGGGAGCCGCGGCCGGATTGCCGTCGTGGGGCTCGGGGCTGTTACCCCCGCCGGATCATGCCGGTTCGCCGCCTCGCGCGCACGCCGCCGCCCGCCCCCTCCGCGTGGAGGAGACACCAGCAACAGCGCATCCGCATCGTGCAGGCGTGGTTCGGCATGGCGCGGAGGATACCGGATGCCCCGGAAGCGCGCAAGGCATCCGAACTTGGCTAATCTCGTTGGGTATGGCATCTTTCATGTGCAAGTATTCTTGCACGGTAACTCGGATGAGGGAGGAAATGATGCCGCGCACCGTTGAAGCAGTTGTCGAATCCGGCGGCCATGTTCGACTGCTGGAAGATGTCAGCCTCCCGGAGCCGCGGCGCGCACTCGTCACGATCCTGGACGAGGCCGCAGAGGACCCTAATCTTACCGCGCTCCTGAGCGAGGCAGCCCTTGCCGAAGATTGGAACCGCGAAGAGGAGGATGCCGCGTGGGAACACCTTCAGCCGGAGAAGTAGTCCTCGTCCCCTTTCCGTTTTCAGATCTCAGCCAGTCGAAACTTCGCCCCGCAGTCGTCCTTGCCAGCGCCGGCCGGAACGACTTCATCCTGTGTCAGGTCACAAGCAACGCCTATGCGGATAATTCCGCTATCGAGCTGGCACAGGGTGATTTCGAGTCTGGATCGCTGCAGAGAACCAGTTACGCTCGACCGGGCAAGCTCTTTACCGCGCACGATTCGCTCGTGGTGAAAACCGCAGGCGTCCTTCGCGCGGAAGCGCGCAGCCGGGTGGTGGAACGCGTGATCGAGGTAATCAGGAACGGGTAGGTGAGCTTGCTCAACCGGGTATTCACCCGTTACTCCGAAATGACGAGGAACGAGATGGCGAACCTGAATGCCTTACATCCGTCGCTGGTCGGCCCGCGGCGGCCGGAGACGCCGCCTCCGCCCCGGCTGTCCCAGAGCCAGATCGAGAAGCTGGAGCGCTGGGCGCGCGAGCACGCGGCTGAGCATCCCCGAGATTTTCCGGGAAAGCGCTGACCTTTCGATCGATGTTCTGGAACGCCGAAGCCCCGCACGCATCCGCGCGCGGGGCTTCAAGTTTCTCTCAAGCCGACCCTTACCCCTCGCCGCTGCGCGCGGGCTCGGGGATGGTGCCGGCCTGGAGCTGGATGCCGATGAGGCGGTCGCGGCCCTGGTTCTTGGCGCGGTAGAGGGCCTGGTCGGCGGCCTCGACCAGCGCGGCGGGGTCCACCAGCTCGCTGCCGACGGCCACGCCCAGACTGGCCGTCACCCGCACCGTGCGCCCGCCGCTCGCGGCAACGCTCATCTCCCGCAGGTTGGCCCGGAAGCGCTCCGCGAACGCCAGCGCGCCGTCGAAGTCGCTGTCGTACAGCAGCACCGCGAACTCCTCGCCGCCGAAGCGCGCGGGAAGGTCGATGTTGCGCGCCGTGGAGCGCAGCAGCCGGCCCACGCGCGCCAGCACGTCGTCCCCCGTGCGGTGGCCGTAGGCGTCGTTCACCTGCTTGAAGAAGTCCAGATCGATCAGCACCAGCGCCATCGTCCCCCCCGACCGGCGGATGCGCTCCGTCTCGCGGCGCATCGCATCCTCCAGCACGTGGCGGCGCGCCAGCTCGGTGAGCGGGTCCACCAGCGCGGTGACCTCGGTGAGCGCCCACTTCCCCGCCGTGGCGATCCCCACCGCCATCACGAACACCAGGAAGCCGATCCAGAAGAGCGACGGCACGCTCGGCAGCACGTGCGCCACCGGGACGAAGTCGTACTCGCTGGCCAGGTCGTACACGAACGTCGCGGCGAAGGCGGCGGTGCCGAACACCAGCAGCCGCGCGTGCGGCCGGTGGCGCGAGGCCGCGCGGAAGGCGCGCAGCACGATGGCCAGCATCCCCACCGCCAGGGCCACGTCGATCCAGCGGTTCAGCTGCGCCAGCGGCCCCAGCGGCATCACCGCCGACACCGCGGCGAGCGCCACGAACGCGGCACACACCAGCTGCTCGCGGCGCCGCACGCGCAGGTCGAAGAGCGAGTAGACCAGGGCCACGAAGAAGGGCCCGCCCGCCAGCAGCGCCACCAGCCCGAGCCGATACGGGTTGGTGAAGGGGAGCACCATCTCGCTGATGGTGCCGCTGAAGGTGGCACCGTAGATGGAGATGGCGAGCGAGACGGTGGCGAACCACAGGTTCTCGCGGGCGGCGCGGCGGCGCACCCAGAAGGCCAGGTGGTAGATGCCGATGGCCAGGAAGAAGGCCACCAGCGTGCCGATGACCATGTCGCGCGGCGAGCGCTTGTCGGCCAGCACGTCGAAGCGGCCCATGCGCACCGAGCCCATCAGCCCGCCGTACGCGTAGTCGTTGTAGATGCGCACGGCCAGCAGGTGCCGCGAGCCCGAGGTGCGCAGCAGGCTGTCGGGCACCAGGAAGAGCGACGGGTTCACCGACTCGGTGAAGTGCGGGGGAAACTCCCCGCGCGCGCCGATCTTCACGCCGTCCCAGTACACCTCGAACGCGTCGCCCACGGTGGCGAAGAGCACGCCCACGGGCTCGCCGTGCAGGTCGGCGGGGAGCGTCACCTGCCGCCGGTACCAGCCGAAGCCGTCGTAGCCGGGGAAGACGTTCTCCCACTCGCCGGGCACGGCGGCCGTCGTCCAGGCGCGGTCGTCGAAGCCGGGGCGGGCCCACTGCGGCTGGTCGCCGCGGGACACCTTCCACCCGGTGCTCAGCACGATCGGCTTGCCGCGCCCCTGTGCGGGGGCCGGTGCCGGAAGCCCGAGCAGCGCGAGCGGGACGAGAATAAGGAAGAGGCGCCGGATCACGGGGTGTGGCCGCGCATGAGGAAAGGAGGCGGGATGAATGGGCGCCGAAGGATACCCAGGCGGGTGGGGAGCGTCAAGTAATTGGGACGAGGCGTGAGTGCATGAGTGCATGAGTGCATGAGTGCGTGAGTGCGTGAGTGCGGAAGTGCGGAAGTGCGGAAGTGCGTTGGCTTGGTACGTCCTCGGGAGAACTCATCGCGGGGCGGCTTTCGGAGCGCGCCCGCGCCCACGCGCCCTCTCCGGCCGGCCGAGGCCGTCCATTAGCTGGGCCGCATCCGCGCCGAACCACGTCATCCTGCCCGCGCGGCGACCTCCACGCCCACCCTCTGAGCGCCGCCGCGATGCCAGGTCCGGGACTCGCCTCACGCACTCATCCGACGAATGCGCAACCGTCCGAGCGCCGCCATCGAAGCTACCCCCTCCCGTTATCGGGAGGGGGTACGCGGCCCCAGCCGCGGGGGGAGGGCTCCGCGGCGCGCACCACACTCGTCTCCGCACCGATGCGGCGCGGCTCACGATTTCTCCGCACCTCCGCACTTCCGCACTTCCGCACTTCAGTTCTTGCCCTCCCGCCGCCCCCGCGATACGTTCCGGCCTCCCCGCAAAGCGTTGCAGCGAAAGACCGTTTCCACCGCCAGGAGCCACGCACGACCATGGCCACCAACCTCCCGCAGGCCGGCCCGCTCGCCACCTTCGGCGTTGCCGCGGGGCCGCGCTACGGCGAGCAGATCCCCGTGCCCGCGCCCGTTGTGACCGTGGGCCGCGGCGCCGGCGCCGACGTGGTGATCGACGACGACTCGGTGAGCGTGCAGCACGCCCGGCTGGAGTTCGACCTGGGCGCGTGGCGCATCACCGACCTGGACTCCACCAACGGCACCGCCATCGAGGGGGTGAAGCTCGCCCCCAACGTGCCCACGCCGCTGCCGTACGGCGCGGCCGTGCGCTTCGGCGGGGTGAAGCTGCAGTTCCGCGAGGTCGAGTCGGCGGACCTGGCGGCGGCGCGCGCGGCGTACGTGCCGCCCGCGAAGGAGGTCACGCTGAAGGAGGAGCGGCGCGGCTTCCGCTTCCCGCTCTGGCTGGCGCTGCTCGTCGTGATCCTGCTGGCGCTGCTGGCGTACGCCATCGTGCAGATGAACCAGCCGGCGCCGGTGCCCCGCCAGCTTCCCGCCCCCACCGACGTGCCCGCCGCGCGGGCCGGCCGGCCGTGAGGGTGAGCTGGGAGGCGGCCGGCGCCACCGACGTGGGGCGCGTGCGGCCGCACAACGAGGACTCGTTCCTGATCGACGCGCCGCGCGGGGTGTTCCTGGTGGCCGACGGGATGGGCGGCCATGCCGCGGGCGAGATCGCCAGCGCCATCGCCACCGAGTCGGTGGGGTCGGCGCTCCGGCAGGGGGTGGACGGCGGGCTGCGCACCGACGTGCTGGAAGAGGCCATGCGCCAGAGCTTCCACAACGCGCACATGTCCATCGTCAACTACTCGGCCATCAAGCCCGAGACCAGGGGGATGGGCACCACCATGACCGCGCTGGTGCTGTGCGACGACGGCACCTTCCGGCTGGGCCACATCGGCGACAGCCGGGGCTACGTGCTGCGCCACGGCGAGCTGGAGCAGGTCACCCGCGACCACACCTGGGTGCAGCGCGAGGTCGAGGCCGGCCGCATCACCGAGCGCGGGGCGCGGCGCCACCACCTGTCGCACGTGCTGACCCGCGCGCTGGGCGCGGACTCGCTGGACCAGCCGGACGTCTACGCCGGCACGCTCCTCCCCGGCGACATCGTGCTGCTGGCCAGCGACGGCCTCACGGGGATGCTCACCGACCGCATGATCCGCCGCGTCCTGGACCGCCCCGGCGAGCTGGCCGACATGGTCGCGGCGCTCATCGTGGGCGCCAACGAGCGCGGCGGCCGCGACAACATCACCGCCGTGCTGGTCCGCATCCTCGACGTGGACTGATCGTCTCCCTAACAACAGCGGGGGGATTCAGGAAACTCCAGCGATTTCCTTCCTCCTGCGCGCTTCGGCGGCGCCCGCGGAGCCCTCCCCCTGCGACTGGGGCCGCGTACCCCCTCCCGATAACGGGCGGGGGTAACTTCGTTCGGGGCGCGCGGAATCTTCCGCACGCTTCTCTTTCTCTGTGATGCGTGGCCCACACCGGTATCGCGGCGCGCTCCGCAGCTTTCCCCGCGCTGAGTTCTCCCCTCCCCCGCGGAGCGGGCGGTGGGGCCGGGGGTGGGGGCCAGCCCAGCGAGCAGGATGCATCCAGAGTGCGCCGAAAGCTTCTCCTCTCGGTCAGGTCTCCCCGTTCTCCTGCTGTCGGGAGAAGGGGGCCGGGGGGATGAGGGCTCCCGGCGCGCAGCGCCCCCGCCGTCGCCTGGACGCACACCATCATCCCAATCTCCTGATCAGTTCTCGCGATCGACGACAACGGCCCAATCGTTGCCTCCGCGACAGAGTGGACGCGCCATCCATCCCCCCTGATCACCGTGGATTCGGATCGGGCGCTGAAGCTCATCATCTCCCGCGAGGAACGCAGCCCGTGCCCCGCTCCGCCGCCGCCGCCCGCCGCACCGCACCTCCGCCGGCCGATCCGCTCGCGCCGGCGGCGGAGTGGTTCGCGGGGCGCGGGTGGGAGCCGTTCGCGTTCCAGCGCGAGGTGTGGGAGGCGTACCTGGCCGGCGAAAGCGGGCTGATCCACGCCGCCACGGGCACGGGGAAGACGTACGCCGCGTGGATGGGGCCGCTGCTGGAGTGGGTCCGCGAGAGCGCCGGCGGGCCCGACATCCGCCCCGCGCCGCCGCTGCGCGTGCTGTGGATCACCCCGCTCCGCGCGCTCGCCGCCGACACCGAAGAGGCGCTCCGTCTCCCCCTGCGCGAGCTGCGCATCCCCTGGACGCTGGAGCCGCGCACCGGCGACACCCCCGCCAGGGTCCGCGCGCGCCAGCGCACGCGCCTGCCCACCGCGCTCATCACCACGCCGGAGAGCCTGTCGCTCCTCCTCTCCCAGCCCGATGCCCAATCGCTGTTCGCCGACCTGCGCGCGGTGATCGTGGACGAGTGGCACGAGCTGATGGGCACCAAGCGCGGCGTGCAGACGGAGCTGGACCTGGCGCGCCTCCGCCACTGGCGCCCGGATCTGCGCACGTGGGGATTGTCGGCCACCATCGGCAACCTCCCCGAGGCGCTGGAGACGCTGCTCGGCGCGGGACCGCGCACGGGCGCGTCGCGCATCGTCCGCGGCTTCGTCCCCAAGACGGTGGTCGTCGATTCCCTCATCCCGCCGGAGATCGAGCGCTTCCCCTGGGCCGGCCATCTGGGGACGCAGATGCTCCCGCAGCTGCTCGACGTCCTCGACGCCGCGCAGAGCGCCATCGTCTTCACCAACACCCGCTCGCAGACGGAGATCTGGTTCCAGGCGATCCTCGCCGCCCGCCCCGAATGGGCCGGCGAGATCGCCCTCCACCACGGCTCGCTGGACCGGAAGACGCGCGACTTCGTGGAGGCCGGCCTGCGCTCCGGCCGCCTCCGCTGCGTCGTCGCCACGTCGTCGCTGGACCTGGGCGTCGACTTCTCCCCCGTCGACCGCGTGCTGCAGGTGGGGAGCCCCAAGGGCGTCGCGCGGCTGCTGCAGCGCGCGGGGCGCAGCGGCCACCGGCCCGGGGTGGAGAGCCGCGTCACCTGCGTCCCCACGCACTCGCTGGAGCTGATCGAGGTGGCCGCCGCGCGCGACGGGGTGGAGGCGGCGGCGGTGGAGAGCCGTCTCCCGGTCGAGCGGCCGCTCGACCTGCTCGCGCAGCACGTGGTGACCATCGCCATCGGCGGCGGCTTCCGGCGCGACGAGCTGCTGGCCGAGGTGCGCACCACCCGCGCCTACGCCGGGCTGCTGGACGACGAGTGGGACTGGGTGATGGACTTCGTGACCCGCGGCGGCGACGCGCTGCAGGCGTATCCCGAGTTCCAGCGGGTGGTCGAGCGCGAAGGCCTCTACACGGTCGAGAACCGGCAGGTCGCCAAGCGCCACCGGATGGCGATCGGGACCATCGTGAGCGACGCCGCCATCACCGTGCAGTATCTGCGCGGCGCGCGGCTGGGGACGGTGGAGGAGAGCTTCATCGCGCGGCTGAAGCCCGGGGACCGCTTCGTCTTCTCGGGGAAGCCGCTGGAGTTCGTGCGCGTGCGCGACATGAAGGCGTGGGTGCGCCGCGCCCCCGCGAAGGGCGCCTACATCCCGCGCTGGATGGGGAGCCGGATGCCGCTGTCGACGGAGCTGGCGGCGGCGCTGCGGCGGCGGCTGGAAGAGGCGGCGCACGGACGCTTCCGCGGGCCGGAGATGGAGGCGGTGCGCGCGATCCTGGACGTGCAGGCGCGCTGGTCGCACATCCCCGACGCCGACGAGCTGCTGATCGAGCGGGTGAAGACGCGCGAGGGGCACCACCTCTTCTTCTTCCCCTTCGAGGGCCGTCTTGTCCACGAAGGACTGGCGGCACTGCTGGCGTACCGCATCTCGCGCCTGAAGCCCATCTCCTTTACCATGGCGGCCAACGACTACGGGATCGAGCTGCTGTCGCCCGACCCCGCGCCGCTGGAAGACGCGCTGGCCGCCGGGCTGCTGCGCCCCGAGAACCTGTTCGACGACGTGCCCGCGTCGCTCAATGCGACGGAGATGGCGCGGCGGCAGTTCCGCGAGATCGCGCGCGTGGCCGGGCTGGTGTTCCAGGGCTTCCCCGGCGCCAACAAGAGCACGCGGCAGATCCAGGCCAGCAGCGGGCTGTTCTTCGACGTGTTCACCCGCTACGACCCCGGCAACCTGCTCGTGAGCCAGGCCCACCGCGAGGTGCTGGAGCGGCAGCTGGAAAGCAGCCGGCTGGGGCGCACGCTGGAGCGCCTGGCCGAGAGCCGCGTGGTGATCACCGACCCCGCGCGCACGCCGCCGCTCGCCTTTCCGCTGCTGGTGGACCGCACCCGCGAGGCCGTTACCAGCGAGTCCATCGCCGACCGCGTGCGGCGCATGCAGGTGGCCCTGGAGCGCTACGCCGACGAGGGCGACACCGGCGGCCGCGGCGACATCAGGAAGAAGCCGCCCGCGCAGCGCGTGCGCCCGGGCGGCAGCGGGCCGACGACGACGAAGCGGCCGAAGAAGAAGTAGATCGCCCCATCTCCCGCATCCGCGTTCACATCGCCGTTCGAACGTTCAGAATGTCGCCCCTCCGAACGTTCATCTCCCGGCCAAGGTATCCTCCGGGAACTCACCGAGGACGATCGAGGAGCAGCTCGCAACCCGGAACCGGCTCGGCTCGTATTGCAGAGCCGTAGACCCGCGCCGGCCCGGTCAGGCGAATGGAATTCGCCAGCAACAACGGCACGAAGTCCCTGCGGGACTGCCGCCACGTATCCGGGCGACGAGCCAAAGCCTCTTCCGCGATGAGCTCTCCCTCCCCCGCGGAGCGGGCGGAGGGGCCGGGGGACGGGGCCAGCCAGGCGGGCAGGATGCATCCTAAAGTCGCGGTGATGTGTCCGCGCCGGGTGCGGTGAGGGTTTTGCACGATTGGCGGCATCGGCCCGAACATCCGGCCGCCGCGCCGTCGGGAGATGGCGATGCGAGGCTGGCGGCCGCCTCGCGGAAACGCTTGTGTTTTCAACGGATTCGGGCGAAATTCGACGGCCCGGCGCGCGCCGCCCCGCCGGGTCCGCCGCGCCCCACCACCGGGACATGGAGGTCCCTTTCCTATGTCGCTGCTCGCGAAGCTGGAAGACGCCGTCGAGTTCGCCGAGAACCCCGAGCCGCGCTGCCCGTGCGTGCTCCTGCTCGATACGTCCGGCTCCATGCAGGGCGCCCCGCTGGACGCCATGCTCGCCGGCCTCGAGGCCTTCCGCTTCGACCTGGCCGTGGACCCGCTGGCCGCGCGCCGGGTGGAGGTGGCCGTGGTCGCGTTCGACAACCGCATCCGCGTGGTGCAGGACTTCGTGAGCCCCGACCGCTTCGACATCCCCTTCCTGAACGCCGAGGGGATGACGCACATCGGCGCGGCCATCGAGAAGGCGCTGGAGATGGTGGAAGAGCGCAAGCAGCGCTACCGCGCCTACGACGTGGCCTACTACCGCCCCTGGATCTTCCTGGTGACCGACGGCGAGCCGCAGGGCGAGCCCCCCGAGGCCGTGGAGCGCGCCACGCAGCGCCTGCGCGAGGCCGAAACGAAGAAGCAGGTGGCCTTCTTCGCCGTGGGAGTCGAGAACGCCAACATGGAGGCGCTGGCCAGGATCGCCGTGCGCCAGCCGCTGCGGCTGAAGGGGCTGGACTTCCGCGAGATGTTCGTGTGGCTGTCGCGCAGCATGCAGTCGGTGGCGCACTCGCGGCCCGACGAGACCATCAAGCTGGCGCCCACCGGGTGGGCCGAGCTGTGAGCCCGTCCGTCGCCGCGCCGGCGGCCGCGTGGCGCGTGCTGGGCGCCTCGGTGCGGGGCACCAGCCACGCGCGCACCGACCTTCCCTGCCAGGACGCGCACGCCTGGCGCCGCCTTCCCGGCGGCGCGGTGGCCATCGCCGTGGCCGACGGCGCGGGGTCGGCGGCGCACGCCGAGGCGGGGGCGCGGGCGGCGGCGCGGGCGGCGGTCGACTCGCTCGTCTCCTCTTCCCCGGCCGTTGCGGAGGGGGACTGGACCACCGCGCTGGACCACGCGATGGGCGCCGCCCTCGTCGCGGTCGAGGCCGAGGCTAGGGCGCGCGGGGTGGAGATCCGCGAGCTCTCCACCACCCTCATCGCCTGCGTGGTGACGGGGGATGCGGTCGCGGTGGCGCAGGTGGGCGACGGCGCGGTGATCGCCGCCGACGGCGAGGGAATGCGCGCGCTGACCGCGCCCACCAGCGGCGAGTTCGCCAACGAGACCGTCTTCCTGACCTCCGCCGGCGCGGTGGACGCGGCGCAGCGGGCCACGTGGCGGGGCAGCGCCCTCCACCTGGCCATCTTCACCGACGGCCTGCAGGGGCTGGCGCTGAAGCACCCCGCGCGCACGCCGCACGAGCCCTTCTTCGCCCCGCTCTTCGCCTTCGCGGCCGGGCAGCACGACGCGCGCACGGGCGAGGAGCAGTTGGCGGAGTTCCTGGCCGGGCCGCGGGTGGCCGCGCGCTCGGACGACGACCTGACCCTGGTCCTGGTGACGCGCGACCATGGCTGACCTGGCCCTCGCCCCGCACGCGCTGATGCTGCGCCGCCGCTCCGACGGCGCGCCGCTGGCGCTGGACCCCGCGCTGGAGATCGGCGTGGGGGGCGAGGCGCGCGTGCTGGGCCTGCCGGGCGACGCGTCCCTCGTGGCCAAGCTGTACCACGACCCCACCCTGGCGCGCGCCCGCAAGGTGGCGCGGATGATCGACGTGCCGCCCGCGCTGCCGCCCGGCGTGTCGATCGCCTGGCCCACGGACCTGCTGACCGACCTGAACGGCGGCCGCTTCGCCGGCTTCCTGATGCCGCGCGCCGAGGGGCCGCGCATCTTCGAGTTCTACAACCCCATCTCGCGCCGCCGCACCGCGCCGCTCTTCGACTACGCCTGGCTGCACCGCGCCGGACGAAATCTCGCGGCGGCGTTCGACGCGCTGCACGCCGCCGGCTACGTGGTCGGCGACGTGAACGAGAGCAACATCCTGGTCTCGCCGCGCGACGCGGCGGTCACGCTGGTGGACGCCGACTCGTTCCAGGTGCGCGACCCGCTCGGCCGCATCGTGCACCGCTCGGGCGTGGGGAAGGCGGAGTTCACCCCGCCGGAGCTGCAGGGCGCGCGCTTCGCCGACGTGGACCGCACGCCCGAGCACGACCGCTTCGGACTGTCCGTCCTCCTCTTCCTCCTGCTGATGGAGGGAACGCACCCGTACGCCAGCCGCCTGGGCGACGGGGGCGAGATCCCGCCGGTGGAGGAGCGCATCTCGCGCGGGCTGTTCCCCCACGCGCGGCCCGACGACGAGTGCCGCCCGCCGCGGCTGGCGCCGCCGTTCTGGTCGCTGGACCCCGCCGTCCGCGTGCTGTTCATGCGCTGCTTCGTGGCCGCGCACGCCGACGCGGGGCAGCGCCCGTCCCCGGCGGAGTGGCTGGCCGCGCTGGAGACGGCCGAGGCGCGGCTGGTGACCTGCCGGGCCAACCCGCGCCACCGCTTCGGGCCGCACATCGACTTCTGCCCCTGGTGCCACCGCGCGCGGCTGCTGCAGGGGCGCGACCCCTTCCCCGCCACGGTCGACCTGGCCCGCGCGCACGACACGCCGCGGCCGGCGCCGCGCCCGCGCCCCGCGCAGCTTGCGCACGCGCAGCCGTACGCGCCCCACCCGCCCGCGGCGCCGTTCGCGCCCGCCGCGCCCGCCGTTCCCGCGCAGCCGCCGCTGGTGGTGCGCGCCGCGCGCATGGGAATGCAGCGCGCGTACGCCACGCTTCCCGCGTGGGCGCAGCCGGCGTTCGGGCCCGCGGCGATGGGCAACCCGCTGGTGTGGATGGCGCCCGCCGCGCTCACCTGCCTGTTCGGCGCCACCGGCGGCGTGCGCATGGCGGGGCTGATGATCTTCTTCCTGGCGCTCCGCCGCGTGTTCAGCGGCGGCGTGCGGCTGCGCGGGGCCACGGTCGTCTGGGCCGTCATCCTCATGATCGCCTGGGCGGTGGTGGGCGGCGGCGCGCTCTCCGGCGCCTTCGCCCGCGACGACCTGGACGTCCCCGTCACCCCCATCGACTACCCGGCGATGCAGGACGGGAGCGGCGTGGGCGCGGTAACGGTGCCGGACCTGGACGCCGTCACGACGGAAGCGCCCCGCCTGCTGAACCGCGACGCGGTCTCGGCCATGGTCGCCCGCCGCTACCCCGCCGTGCTGCGCGACGCGGGGATCGCGGCCGACGTGCGGGTGCGCTTCCTGGTGCGCGACGACGGGTCGCCCGACGTGGGCACCCTCAGCATCATCGATGCGGGCGCTTCCGAGCTCGCCGGCCCCGCGGGCGACGTGGTGGCGGAGATGCGGTTCGACCCCGCCGTGTCGGGCGGGCGGACGATCGCGGCGTGGGTGGAAACCACCATCCGCTTCGCCCCATGACCGACGTGGCCCCGCCGCTCCTCCTCTTCCGCCGCCGCTCCACGCTGGAGCAGCTGGTGCTGGACCCCGCGCTGGAGATCGGCGCCGGGGGCGAGGCGGTCGTCTACCATCTTCCGCACGACCGCTCGCTGGTGGCCAAGGTCTACCACGACCCGGCCATCGAGCGCGCGCGCAAGCTGGGGCTGATGCTGGCCAATCCGCCCGCCATGCCGCGGGGGACGGCGATCGCCTGGCCGGCGGACCTGCTGCTGGGCGGCCGCGCCTTCGCCGGCTTCGTGATGCCGTTCGCCGAGGGGCCGCGCGTCTTCGAGTTCTACAACCCGGTCACCCGCCGCGCCCAGGCGCCCGGTTT
Organism: Longimicrobium sp.; assembly: GCF_035474595.1. Lineage (NCBI taxonomy): Bacteria > Pseudomonadati > Gemmatimonadota > Longimicrobiia > Longimicrobiales > Longimicrobiaceae > Longimicrobium > Longimicrobium sp. The sequence continues at coordinate 101,311 of NZ_DATIND010000044.1, read as the reverse complement.
CCACTTCGGCCTGCTGGTCCGCGCCGGGCGCAACCTGGCCGCGGCGTTCGACGCGCTGCACGCCGCCGGGTACGTGGTCGGCGACGTGAACGAGTCGAACATCCTGGTGGCCCCGTACGACGCGGCGGTCACGCTGGTGGACGCGGACTCGTTCCAGGTGCGCGATCCGGACGGCGCCGTCTTCCGCTCGCGCGTGGGGAAGCCGGAGTTCACCCCGCCCGAGCTGCAGGGAGTGAGCTTCGGCGAGGTGGACCGCGCGCCGGAGCACGACCGCTTCGGGCTGGCCGTCGTCCTCTTCCTCCTGCTGATGGAGGGGACGCACCCCTTCGCCGCGCGGATGGAGCCGGGGGCCGACGCGGCGCCGGTGGAGGACCGCATCCGCGACGGGCGCTTCCCGCACGCGCGGGACGACGACGACTGCCATCCCCCGCGCCTTTCCCCGCGCTTCGAGACGCTGGACGCGGAGATTCGCGGGCTGTTCCTGCGCGCGTTCGTGGACGGGCACGCGGACCCGGCGGCGCGCCCGTCCGCCGCGGAGTGGCGCGACGCGCTCGAGGCGGCCGAGGCGCGGCTGGCGCAGTGCGCGGCGAACCCGCTGCACCGCCATGCCGCGGGGCCGGAGGGGTGCCCGTGGTGCGAGCGCGCGCGGCTGCTGGGCGGGCGCGACCCCTTCCCCATCGGCATCCCCGCGGCGCCGCCGGTGCGCGCGCGGCGGCTTCCGCGCCCGGCGGCGGCGGCGCGCGCGGCATCGCCATCTCCCTCCGCCCCGGTCGTTTCGCCGTTCGGCGTGCGCCAGGCGCCGGCGCCGTTCGTTCCGCCCGCCGCGCCGCTCCCGGCCGTGTTCGGGCCGCGCGGGCTGCTGAACCCGGCCGTCATCATTCCCACCGCGCTGGTCATGCTGCTGTTCGGCGGGACGGTGACGGTACTGGGGCTCCTGGGGCTGCTGTGGTCGGCCTACGCGCTCACCGACGCGCGCTTCCGCCAGTTCCAGTGGCCCACGGCGTTGACGGGGCTGATGATGGCGATCCTGGCGGCCACGATCCTCTCGCTCCCGCACGGCGGCTCGCGGGCAAAGCCGGCCTCGCCCGACTACACGCAGGTGGTGGTGCCGGCGGACGAGCCCGCGGCGGGCGAGCCGTCACCCGACGCCGCCACCGAGGCCGAGCTCCAGGGCCCGCCGATGGGACGGAGCTGGGAGGCGTACCTCCTTCCCGACGTGCGCTCGGAATCCGTCGCGCAGGCGCGCTACGGCGCCATCCCCCCGCTTCCCGACGACGGGGACGCGCCCATGCCCGCGGACGACGGCGGGACGCGCCTGCGCGAGATGGCCGACGTGCCGCGGCCGCCGCAGCTGAGCGACGACGCCACGGTGGCGCAGGCGCTGGCCGCCTTCGTCCGGGCCGGGAGCGCCACGCCGCCGCCCGTGTCATCCGCGGCCGACACCGTGGTGCTGTGGGTGCGGATCGGGGAGAACGGCCGCGTTCCGGAGGGGGGATGGCAGGTGATCTCGTCCACCAGCCACGCGGCGATGGACGCGGCGGCGGCCACCGTGCCCTACCTGCGCTACCTTCCCGCGGAAGACGAAACGGGGAAGGTGAGCGTGTGGGCGGCGCAGCGGATGGTGATCGAACCCTGAGGACGGCGGCGGTGGGAGACCTGGAAACCACGGTGGCGGGCGAGCGCGTGCTCCTGCTGGCGGAGCGCGCGCTCTTTCGTCCGTTGACGGGGGAGCTGCTGGTGGCGGACCCGCACTGGGGGAAGGCGGCGGCGTTCCGCGCGGCAGGCGTCCCCGTTCCCGGTGGCACCACCGCGGAGGGGCTGGAGCGGCTGACGCGGGCGCTGGAGCGCACCGGCGCCGCGAAGCTGGTGATCCTGGGCGACCTCTTCCACGCACGCTCGTCGAAGCAGCCGGCGACCCTCGACACCGTCCGCGCGTGGCGCGACCGCCACGCAGCGCTGCCGGTGACGCTGATCCGCGGCAACCACGACCGCCACGCCGGCGACCCGCCCGGCGAGCTGGGCATCGACTGCTGCGAGGCGCCCTGCGCGGCGCTGCCCTTCCTCCTCGCCCACCATCCCTTCGAGGCGGAGGCGGGGTACGTCCTCGCCGGGCACGTGCACCCGTCGGTGACGCTGCGGGGGGCGGGACGCCAGCGCGAGCGCCTGCCGTGCTTCCACTTCGGCGCGCGCGTGGGCGTCCTTCCCGCGTTCGGCGCGTTCACGGGCACGGCGGACGTGGCCGTCGAGCCGGGGGACCGGGTGTTCGTGGTCGCAGGCGACCAGGTGCTGCGCGTGGGCGGCTGATGCGTCCTCGCGGGGGACACGAAGGCGCGGAGGACGTGGTGTCCCCCGCGCCTTCGCGCGGCCCCGCTGTATGATTGTCCTGCCGTCCGGCCGTCCTGCCGGCGATTCTCAGCCGGTCAGCTCGCCCTGCGCGTGCCGTACTCGGCGCGGAGCTCGGCCACCCAGCGCGGGCGCGAGCGGCCGGTGGCGTCGTAGCCGCGCGCCAGGCAGTCGAGCACGCAGTCGCTGACCTCGCGGCGCGGGTCCGGCGACAGGTCGTGCGTGATCACCACCAGCGCGGCCGACGCGTCCTGGTACGTCACCTCCGCCGAGGGCAGGGCGGCGTACTGCAGGTACCACTTGCGCAGGCGGCGCAGCGTGGGCGAGTAGGGAGCGGTGCCCATCAGGAACTTCTTCAGTCCCGTGGGGCTCATCCCGATCTCCCGCGCCACGCCGCGCAGCGAGGTGTTGTCCACGCGCGCGGCGGCCATCTCGCGCAGGTGCTGCACGGTGGCCTCTCTGGAGTGGGGCACGGGGCTCGTCGTCTCATCCATCGTTCGGTCCTCCCATCGGTGCTGGAGCGGGGCCTGGGTCCTTCGGAGCTACTTCGGTGTATCTTCGGTAAAGATAATCCCGAAGATTACCCGAATCAAGTCTCTGCTCCGGCTGTAAACGTGTGCTCGGCGTGCACTTAGAAGCTTTTCCACAAGCCTGTGCGGCGGGCCCGTCTCCCAACTGTATGCGGCGGCGATGTTTGCGCGGTGGCGGGAGAAGGGCGCACGCCCAAACATCCGCGTTTCCGGATCCGGATCTCGGGCGAACGTTCAAACCGTGGACGGCCGCCGGGGATCGAAGCGGAGGCGAAGGTGCCCCCGTGCGGCGCGAAGAGGGCGGGGAGAGATCGGTGTGGACGGGATTCGGTGGGCGGAAGAAATCGTCCGCTCCCCGGCTGGGTCTCTCCCCGGCCTCTTCCTCGCTGCGAAGGAAGGGGAGAACTCAGCGTTGGATTGGCGGTTGCGCGCGGACTCCGGCCCTCGCGCCCTCTCCGGCCGGCTTAGGCCGTCCACCTCTCCCGTACCGGGAGAGGTAGCTGGATGGGATCTGCGCTGGGCGCCGCCATCGTGCCCGCCCGGCTAACTTCAGAGCGCGCGCGGATGCTTCCGTGGGCCTCGCGTCACGCAGAAGCCTGAAGAGGGCTCGCGTCGGCGGATGTGGCGGCGCAGCTTATCTATCCGTCGAAACTGCCTCTCTTTACATCTCCCGAATCTCATTCTCCTCATGCAGCGCTTTTACGCGATCGTGAACCCCGTGGCGGGGCGTGGGGCGGCCGTGCGGGCGTGGGAGGTCGTGCGCGGGGTGCTGGCGCAGGCGGGCGCGGAGGTGGAGATGGTGCAGACGCGCGGGCATGGCGACGCCATCGCGCTCGCGGAGGCGGCGGCGCGCGCGGGGTGGCCCGCCATCCTCGCGCTCGGCGGCGACGGGACGGTGCACGAGGTGGCGAACGGCATCCTCCGCGCCTCCGATGGCGGCGCGCCGGCGGCGGCGATGGGGATCGTGCCGGTGGGAAGCGGGAACGACTTCGCGCTGCTGGCGGGGCTCGCGCGCGACCCCGCCGAGGCGGCGCGACGGATCACCTCGCGCGGCGAGCGGCGGGTGGACGTGGGGCGCGTGGACGGGACGTGGTTCACCAACGGGGTGGGCGTCGGCCTCGATGCGCGCGTGGCGGTCGAGGCCAACCGCGGCCGTCGCGGCCGCGGCATCGGCATCTACCTGTGGGCGCTCGCGCGGGTGCTGCGCTCCTTCCGCCCGCCGGTGATGCGCGTGGAGATCGACGGCGAGGTCATCGAGCGGCCGCTGACGCTGGTCACCGTCGGCAACGGCGGGCGGCACGGCGGCGGGTTCTGGATCTGCCCCGATGCGCGCATCGACGACGGCGCGCTGGACGTCTGCGTCTGCGACGGGCTGTCGCGGATGCGCATCCTCGGCTTCCTCCCGCGCACGCTGCGCGGCACGCACGTGGGCGCCAGCTGCGTGCACATGCGCCTGGCCCGCCGCGTCCGCATCACCAGCGACACCCCGCTCCCCGTGCACGCCGACGGCGAGATCCTGTACGAGGACGCGCGCGAGATGGAGATCGAGATCGTTCCCGGAATCCTTCGGCTCCTCGGGGGATGAAACGATGGCTCACGCGGAGACGCGGAGGTGCATGGGCGAGCACCTCCGCGCCTCCGCGTCTCCGCGTGAGATCCAGCGATGTCAGGGATAGACGAGAACGGCCTGCATGCGCCGCAGGTTCGCACCGGGGAAGCGGCCGCGCGCGGAGGCGAGGACGCGCAGCGCCTGCTCGCGGGTGGCGCCGGCGTAGACGGCCAGGAACGCCGTCCGCTCCGCCACGCTGGTGTAGGTGATCCCGCTCTCCTCGTCGTCCGCGCTCTGGTCGACGTCGCACTCGAAGCGCTGCGAGAACACCTTGCGCCCCGGGAACAGCGCCTGCGCCGCCACTCGCTCGCGCTCGGCGATGGAGCAGCGCGGCCCGCTCCGCAGGATCACCGCGTAGAACGGCTCCGAGCGGAACTCGGCGCGCGCCACGCTGTCGCGCGGAAGCACGAACGGCAGCTCGTTCGGCCTGAATCCCCGCGCGCACGGACGCGCCGGGTCCGCGCACACCTGCCCCGCGCGCTGCGCATCCGCCCCGCTCGCGACGGCGAGCAGCGCAACGGCGGCGATGGAGATGGCGAGCGTCCGCTTCATTGCGAATCCCTCCTCTTGGCGGTCACGGCGTCGCATCCAGCCAGCGCTGGCGCATCTGGCGCTGGCGCGGCGAGACTGCCGGCAGGTCGGTCAGGGTGACGGCGCGGCGCGAGTAGCTCCCGATCTCCACGTCCGCCCGGACCGGGTGGCCGGCGCGGAGGACGTCGACGCGGACGCGGCTGCCGACGCGGAGGGCGCGCACCGTGGTTCGGAACGCGCGCGTGTCGCCGATCGGCACGCCGTCGAGCGCGACCACGCGGTCGCCCGTGTGCAGGCCCGCGCGCGCCCACGTTCCGCGCGCGTCGGTGATGATCAGCGCGAGATGCGGCTCGCCGGGCGGGAGATACGACCAGACGCGCAGGTCCGGGAGCGGCTCGCCCGCGGGGCCGCGCACCGGCTCCAGCGCCATCCGCGCGCGCAGCCCCAGCGGGCGCAGGTAGGCGTCGAAATCCAGCAGCTCCGCGGCGCGCACGTGCCGGCCGAAGAAGCGATGGAGGCTGCATCCGCAGACCGACGAGGCCGTGCGCTCCACGTCGGCGCCGGCGAAGCCCGCGGGTCCGGCGTGGCGCGCGTACATCGTCCGCATCACGTCGTCCATCCCGCGGCGGCCGCCGGTGGAGTCGCGGACCACCAGCTCCAGCGCGGCGGCGAGGAGCTGGCCCTGCAGGTAGTGGTCGCCGCGGTAGTCGCCGTCGGCGCCGGGCGGATCGTCGGCCGTCCAGCTCGCGCGCTCCGGCGAGATGCGCGCGAAGCCGGGATCGTCCAGGTAGCGCGACAGCTGCTCGCGGAGCGCCTCCAGCCGCGAGGGCGCGTCCGGCAGCAGACCGGCGCGGCGCAGGACCAGGTCCGCGAAGTACATCGTCACCCCCTCGCTCCACCACAGCTCGCGCGTCCGCGCCGGCGGGCGGTGGCTCAGCCCGCCCCATCCGGCCGGGCGCAGCCGCACCAGGTTCCACGTATGGAAGTATTCGTGCGCCGCGGAGAGGAGGAAGTCCGAGCGGTCGCCGGCCAGCTCGGCGCTGGGCGCGCCGAGCGTGGTCGAGGTGGCGTGCTCCAGCCCGCCGTACGCGCCGTCCCGCAGCAGGAACGCGAAGCGGCGATACGGCAGCGCGCCGAAGACGGAGCGCGACTGCTCCACGATCTTCCGCAGCGCGTCCACCAGCGCCGTGGTGTCGAAGGGGGCGGCGCCGGGGAGGGGCCAGTACACCACGTCGTGCGGCACGCCGTCCACCGCGAACCGCCAGCGCCGCAGGCGGCCGACGAGGATGGGGCCGTCCATCACCTCCGCGAACTTCGTGGCGCGCCACGCGTTCGCGGCCGCGGCCGGCTCCATCCCCGTCGCCGCGTCCCAGCCGGCGGGAAGGCGCAGCGCGACGGTCGACGCCGCATCTTCATCCCCCAGCAGGTACATGAAGCTGTGCGGCCCGCCCACGAGGCCGCCGGTCGGCGCCAGGAACGGGACCCAGGAGGGCCGCGCGCCGTCGGCGGGCGGGGGAAGCTCGATGCGGTAGCGCACCGTCACCTCGCCGCCGGGGGCGACGATGCGCCACACCGCGCTGTCCTCGCGCACGACCGCGGCGGCGCCGGAGCGGCCCTCGGCGCGGAGGTCGCGCACCTGGCGCCGGAAGCGCTCGTCGTACTCGGGGTGCGCCGCCATCGCCAGGCGCAGCGTGTCGGGGGCGTGGTGGATGCGCATCTCCACCGCGTACCCGGAGAGGTCGGCGGAATCCACCGCCAGCGCGTAATCCACCGTTACCCGCTGCGCCGCGGCGGACGCCGGGAGGATCGCGATCAGGAAGGCGCAGGCGAGCTTCATCGGCAGAATGGGAAGATGGAGGGCGGGGAGAGAGAGGACGGTCGACGGGGGATGGACAACGGTACGCCGCCTGCCGCGCCGAAGGCAACCATCATCGAGGAACGACGGCGGCTCTCCGTTTCCTCCGTTCCCTCCGCGTGATGCCCTTCGTTGGGGATTCGATTCCGCGGTCCGGTCCGACGGGAATCATCCCCAGCTTTACTTGCGGCGAACCGCGCCGCGATGGTATGCTTGCCGATACTCGTCCTTCCGCCCCGACGCGGAGGACGTTTTGTGTCTCCGGCATTCATCCCGATTTCCGACGGCAGGGCACCGTGGCAGAGCAGACGAAGGGCGGCACCGCGCAGCGCACCGCCATCACCCCCACGCGCGACGAGGACTACGCGCAGTGGTACCAGGCCGTGGTCCGCGACGCGGACGTGGCCGAGATGAGCCACGTGCGCGGGTGCATGGTCATCAAGCCGTGGGGCTACGGCATCTGGGAGCAGCTGCAGCGCACGCTGGACCGCGAGATCAAGAAGGCCGGCGCCGTGAACGCGTACTTCCCGCTCTTCATCCCGCTCAGCTACCTGGAGCGCGAGGCCGCGCACGTGGAAGGCTTCGCCAAGGAGATGGCGGTGGTCACGCACCACCGCCTGGAGGCGCGCGACGGCAAGCTGGTGCCCACCGGCGAGCTGGCCGAGCCGCTGATCGTGCGCCCGACGTCGGAGACGATCATCGGCGAGAGCATGGCGGACTGGGTGCAGAGCTACCGCGACCTGCCGCTGCTGCTGAACCAGTGGGCCAACGTGGTGCGCTGGGAGCTGCGCCCGCGCGTGCTGCTGCGGACGACGGAGTTCCTGTGGCAGGAGGGGCACACCGCGCACGCCACGCACGACGACGCCATGGAGTACACGCTCCGCATCCTGCACGAGGTGTACACCAAGGTGGTGGAAGAGGACCTCGCCGTGGCCGTCATCCCCGGCGAGAAGACGCCGGGCGAGCGCTTCCCCGGGGCGGAGAACACGTACTGCATCGAGGCGATGATGCAGGACGGGCGCGCGCTGCAGGCCGGCACCAGCCACTACCTGGGGCAGAACTTCGCGAAGGCGTTCGGCATCTCCTTCCAGAGCGCCGAGGGCGGCACCGAGCACGCCTTCACCACCTCGTGGGGCGTCTCCACCCGCCTGATCGGCGCGCTGGTGATGACGCACGCCGACGACAACGGCCTGCGCGTGCCGCCGCGCGTGGCCCCGCACCAGGTGGTCATCGTCCCCATGCTGCGCAAGGACGGCGGGGAAGAGGTGCTGGCCTACGCCCGCCGAGTGGCCGACGAGGTGCGCGCGCAATCGTTCGCGGGCGGCCGGCCGGTCGAGGTGCTGGTGGACGACACGCTGTACGAGGCGCGCGACAAGAAGTGGAAGTGGGTGAAGCGCGGCGTGCCCGTGCTGCTGGAGCTGGGCCCCAAGGACATGGCGAACGACGGCGTGAGCTACCTGCGCCGCGACCGCGGGCCCACCGAGTACGTGCGCGGCGGGCGCGGGGAGTTCGTGGCCGGCGTCGGCGCGCTGCTGGACGAGATCCAGACCGGATATCTGGAGCAGGCGCGCGCCTTCCAGCGGGCCCGCACCCGGCGCGACATCACCACCTTCGAGGCGTTCCAGGCCTTCTTCGCCGAGGCCGGCAACGAAGCGGCGGCGTCGGAGCAGCCCGGCTTCGTGGTGGCCAAGTGGTGCGGCGACGCGGCGTGCGAGGAGAAGGCGCGCGACCTGGGCGTCACCATCCGCTGCCTGCCGTTCGAGCAGAGCGGCACCGAGAGCGCCTGCGTCATCGACGGCCGCCCCGCCACCACCGACGCGGTGTTCGCCCGGGCGTACTGACGGCGCTGGGAGATGGAGATGCAGAGACGCCGGCAGCGGATTGCGCTGCCGGCGTCTTTGTTTTAGGAGATGGAGGTTTCCTAGCGGGGGAGGCGAAAAATGCGACTAAAGTCGCGGCTACAACGGCACGCAGTCCGCCTTCGCGGACATCACATCCGCGCGGGTCCGGCATGAGCGCGAATCCGCATCATCCCCGTCCCCACACCATCCCCCGAAGAAGTCATCCTGATAGGCGTCCCCAGCGGGCGGAACCAGCGTCCGAGCCGAACAGCCTCGCGCAGTTTGCGAGGCTTCCCGTAGTTGTTGCTGCGGCTTCAGCCGCCGGTGAGGAAGCCAGATCGCGCGCTTCTATTCAGCCGGCCACGCCGCAACCCTCTTTCGCCTCACTCGCTCCCCGGCCCCGAACAGCTGGCCGTGTACCATCGCCCGCCGATCGAGCGCAGGTCGCGGCACTGGAACGCCGCGTCGTTCTTCACCCCGTCGGAGTAGAAGAGGTCGGAGCCGAAGAGCTCGCCGCTCTGGAAGACGATGCCGCCGTCCACCACCCGGGGCCTGCCGAGATTCCGCCTCCGCGCCTCCGCGCGGAGGGCCAGCTGCGCTTCGTCGAGCCGGCCGTCGGGCGGCGCGGGGCGCCACTCCGCGCGGACGCGGGCGGCGAGCGCGTCCAGCTCCACGGCGTGGGTGGAGACGTACGCCTCCGTTCCCACCCGCCCGGCGGCAGGCAGCAGCGCGACGGCGGCAACGAAGGTGGCGATGGCGACCAGCATCGCGCGCAGGTCGTCGCGGGTGCGCTGGCTCACGGCGACGATGAAGAGGACCAGGCCGCCGATGCCGAACAGGAACAGCCACGAGCCCACTATCCCCAGGTACTGCCCCTCCCCGATCCAGCGCTCCATCAGCACGAACGGCAGCGGCAGCAGCGCGCCGGTGACGCACACCGCCGTGGCGCCGGCGCGCGTGCGGCGGACGACGCGCGCGCGGTCCGCGAGGCTCGCGGAGACCGGGGAAGGCGCGGGACCGGGCGGGAGCAGCGCCAGCACGGGCGCGGAGGCGGCGCTCATCGGGCGGCCACCCGCGCCGGGCACATCGCGCGCAGTGCGGCGGCGCGGGCGTGCACGGCTTGCACGGCGCGCGCGCGGCCCAGGCTCCACGCGCGCCAGTCCTCGTCCGCGCCGCTCCAGTCGCGCAGCAGCCGGCCGGCCACGGCGCAGCGCCCGTCCGCGGGAACGGCGTCCAGCCGCGCCAGCAGCCCGGGAACGGCGTCGCCGCTCAGCGAGGCGGCGTACAGCGCGTCGAAGCGCACCGGCGACTCGTGGCGCGAGGCGTTCACGCGCACGATCAGCGCGTCGGGGCTGGCCACGTGCAGCAGCACGATCATCTCCACCCCCGCCGTCAGCGCGCCGAAGGCGAAGCGCTCGCGACGGCCGCGCAGCACCGTCCACGCGAACCACCCCAGCACCGCCGCCAGCCAGAGCATGAACGCGGTGGTGTACACGCGCAGCTCGGTCAGCCCGTACGCGGATAGGTACAGCCCCATCCGGTGCAGCCCCGAGGCGATGATCACGAACACCAGCCCCACCATCACCCCCGCCACGATGCGGAACACCCGCTCGGCGCGCGGCTCGGCCCTGCGCAGCACCCAGTGCATCCCGATCAGCAGCGGCAGCACCAGCGTGGCCACGGCGCACAGCTCGAAGAAGCCGCGCCGCGCGTACTCGCTGAAGGTGCCCGTCCCCGGCGCCAGCAGGTTCTGGTAGCTGCCGAAGAAGTGCGGGAGCTGGAGCACCACGAAGGCCAGGAAGAGCAGGTCCAGCAGCCCCAGCACCGTGGCGACCTCCACGATCCCCAGCGACGGTGGATCGGAGGGCGCCGGGGCGGCGATCTCCTTCGGCTGCGGGCGCAGCACCAGCCCGCGCAGCACCCCCGCGGCCACCCACGCGAACACCAGCGCCAGCACGATGTGCGAGGTGGCGAGCGGGACGTCGAGGTTGAAGGTGGCGGAGACGAGCGAGTCGAACGCCGCGTCGGCCGCCATCAGCAGCGACCCGAACAGCAGCAGCAGCGGCAGGGCGATGGCGACCCCGCGCGCGGCCGACAGCGCGTGGCGCGTCCACCCCTCGCGCGGCAGCTCGCCCCACTTCACGTCGCGGAAGAGGAGCGGCGCCGCGCCGAACGTGGCCTGGAACAGCGAATCCGCCAGCCCGGCGCAGTAGCGCGCCAGCCCGGCCACCCGCACGCTCCCGCCGCTCGAGCGATACACGGCCAGCCCCAGGACCACGAACAGCGCGGTGAGGTCCAGCATCTTCAGCGTGGGCGAGTCTCGCCACGCCATCAGCGCGGAGACGGAGAGCGCGACGGGAATCCACTCCGTCACCGCATCTTCCGTCTCCGCCCAGCGCTGCAGCGACGCGGCGGCCACCACGAGCGCGGCGGTCCACAGCGCGATGTTCAGCCCCCACGGCACGGGCCGCAGCAGCCCGTCGCCCAGCGCGCCCAGGGCCAGGGCGGCGGCCGCGACGCCCAGGCCGTGGCGGGTGCGCGTGCTCACCGGCGGCTGGGCGATGGCCGCGGCGGCGGGAAGGACGGATTCGCTCATGCGACGGAAGCCTCCTGCGCGCGCCCCGTCTTCACGGAACGCGGGGTGATGGGGGTGATGCCGCGCTCTTCGCCCGTGTCCGGGAACGAGCCGCGGCCGAAGAAGACGTGCGATGCGAGGGGACGCAGCAGCGGCGACCGCAGCGCCGCGATGGCGATCTCTGCCGCGAGCGGGGAGCGGACGGCCGCGAGCGCGCGCCGCAGCAGCAGCCGCGAGCGGAAGCGCCGCCGGAACGCGCCGCCGGAGTAAGCGGTGAGCGACGCCTCGTCCCCCGTCGCGATGAAGTCCGCGGCGACGCGCGCGGCCAGGGCGGAGAGGCGGATGCAGGGGTCCAGTCCCCCGGCGGTGAGGGGGGATACCGCGCCGGCCGCGTCGCCCACCAGCAGCCCGCGCGGCGACGCGATGCGCGGGAGCACGCCGCCCACGGGGATGCGCCCGCCGCGCCGCTCGTCCGCCATCTTCCCGCGCAGCCCGAAGCGGTCCTCCACGCGCTCGCGGAACCGGCGCAGCGCGTCCGCGGGCTGGAAGCGCGCCGCGTAGCCGCCCACGCCCAGGTGTACCTCCTCTCCGTCGGCCACCACCCAGGCCAGGTAGCCGGGCGCCAGCTCGGGATCCAGCCAGCAGTGGAAGCACGGCGGGCCATCGGTGGAGACGCGGAAGACTTCCTCGACGCCCACGATCCACTCGCGGTTCACGCTCAGACCCAGCGCCGGGGCCACGCGCGACGCCGCGCCGTCCGCACCGACGACCAGGCGCGCGCGGGCGCTCCATCCCCGCCCGCCGGTCTCCAGCACCACCACCGAGTGCGTCCCGTCGTCCAGCAGCCCGGCGAAGCGCGTCCCGGGCGCCCACTCGACGCCCGCGGCGACGCAGGAGTCCAGCATCCGCCCGTACAGCGCGCCCATGCGGCCCACGCGGTACTCGGTGCGCGCGCTCTCCAGCGGCAGCGCGCGGCCGCGGGGGGAGTAGAGGACGACGTGGCGCACGGGCGGCCCCAGGCAGTCCTCGGGGAGGTCGAAGTCCTCCAGCGTGCGCCGGACGAAGATCCCGGTGGTGTGAACGGACCGGTCCAGCGCGGTCTTCTGGTCGACCAGGAGGACGCGCTGCCCGCGCCCGGCCAGTCGGCGGGCCGTCTCCAGCCCCGCCAGCCCGGCGCCGATCACGACGACGTCGTACGTGCTCATCCGCGCACCGCCGGGCTGGGCGACGAATCGGCCAGGCGGAAGGGGACGGGGCGATGCAGGAAGCTGTTCTCGTGGCCGATCAGCAGCCGGGTGACGGGATCGGCCTCGGTGAGGAGAAGCTCGGGCGCTCGCATGGCGGCCGGCACCTCGAAGACCAGCGAGGTGGTGTACGACTCCCCGGGCCGCAGCGCGCGGGAGAGCGGCGCCTGCGCGCCCCATTCCGTCTCCAGCGCCCGCAGCCCTTCGGCGGAGGGCGCGTAGGAGCGGCCGGCCGCGTCCACCAGCCGCGCGGCGCGGGGATTGGGCGTGAGCGGCGCGTCCCCGCGGCGGGGAGAGGTGGTGCCCGGGTCGAACCACACCTTCAGCGTGACCACCTCGAACGCGCCGTCCGCCGGCGTGCCGCCGAGCGAGCCGACGCGCCGCGAGCCGACGACGGCGTAGGCGAGATGGCAATCGAGCTCGCAGAAGTACTTCGCGTTCCCCGGCTCCACCTGGCGCGCGCCGCTGGCGAGCGAGAAGGCCGCCAGCGCCGCGACGTACGCCGCCGCGATCCCGCCGCCCGCCATCGCCACCCGCCCGGCCGCGAACCGGTTGCGCCGCGCCAGCAGGATCACAGCCGCGACCGCCAGCGCCGCCAGCGCCGCCGCGGTCCCCAGGAACGCGAGCACCGAGAGCGGCGCGCTGCTGCCGACGAAGTTGAAGAGCGGTTGCATTGGACCGGCTGTCGGTGAAGGTGAACTGAAGTCCTAAGTGCTGAGTGTTGAGTGCTGAGTGCTGAGTGCTGAGTGCTGAGTGCTGAGTGCTGAGTGCTGAGTGCTGAGTGCTGAGTGCTGAGTTCTGGCGTGCGAAAATGCGACTGAAGTCGCGTTCTAAAACCGCACGCAGCCCGCCTTCGCGGACTTCACATCTCTGCGGGCCGGCGGCGGTGCGCGCCTCACGCACTTCCGCACTTCCGCACTCACGCACTTTTCTCCATTACCCGCCCGAACCGCCGTTCGCGGTGGTGGAACTCGGCGACGGCCTCGGCGAGCGCGGCGGCGTCGAAGTCCGGCCACTGGCGCGGGGTGAAGTACAACTCGGCGTAGGCGCACTCCCAGAGCAGGAAGTCGCTCAGGCGCTGCTCGCCGCCGCTGCGGATCAGCAGGTCCACGTCGGGCGCGGGCTCGGCGGCGCCGGCGGCGGTGCCCAGGAGCGCGGCGAACTCGCCGCGCTCCACCTCGCGACCGGCGGCCAGGGCGGCGGCGCGGACAAGGGCGTCGCGCGCGGAGTAGTCGATGGCCAGGCGCAGATGGAGGCGGTGGCCGCCCGCCGTGGCCTCCTCCGCGCCGGCGATGGCGCGCGCGAGGACGTCGGGAAGGCGGTCGCGGCGGCCGATGACCGTCAGGCGCACGCCGTTCTCGATCAGCTTCGCCGTCTCGCTGGCCAGGTACGAGCGGAAGAGCCGCATCAGCGCGCCCACCTCGCGCGGCGGGCGCTGCCAGTTGTCGGAGCTGAACGCGTACAGCGTCAGCGTGGCGATCCCCAGCCCCGGCGCGGCCTCGACAACCCGCCGCACCGCCCGTGCGCCGGCGCGGTGGCCCGCCACCCGCGGCAGCCCGCGCGCGGTGGCCCATCGCCCGTTGCCGTCCATGATCACGGCTGCGTGCAGCCCGCCTCTTCCCGCGCCTAAAGTGCTCTGCATCGTAAAGTGTCTGGTCAAAAAAAATGGCGATCCCACCCGTCAGCGGTCGCGGACGGCCTGGATGATCGCCTCCATGTGGTTCAGGTACGCCTCCAGCGCGCCGCGGCCGGAATCGGTCAGCCGGAACTCGGTGCGGGGGACGCGCCCCTCGAACTTCTTGGTGCACTCCACGTAACCGGCCTCCTCGAGCTTGCGCGCGTGCACGCTCAGGTTGCCGTCGGTCAGCGCCAGCATGTCCTTCAGCTCGTTGAACGCCAGCGAGTCGTTCACCGCCAGCGCGCTCACGATCCCCAGCCGCACCCGCTCGTGGATGAGCCGGTCCAGCTCCGGCGCGCCCGCCTCGGCGCCGCCGGCCACGCTGCGCAACGGGTCGGCCGCCGCCCTGCGTGCCGCGTCAGCCACCGTACCTCCTCGCGATCAGGGTTCCGAACACCGCGTGCAGCCCGCCGAACCCCACGGCCATGAACGCGTCGCCCCACCCCGCGGGCGCCAGCACCGCCGCGATCCCCACCAGCATCAGGCACCCACCCATCACCGGCACCACGCGGACCGAGTTGGTGCCCGCGGTGATGATCCCCGCGCCGTACAGCAGCAGCCACATCCCCGGCAGCACCCCGGTCATCCCCGCGCGGAACAGCACCAGGGTGAGGATGGCGCCCGCGATCAGCGGCGGGGCCAGCGAGAGGATGAACTTGCGCCCCGGGCCGGAGCGGATCGGCTCGCCCATCGCCCGCGCCTTCATGGCGGTGGTGACCACGCCGATGCCCATGGCCACGACGGCGGCCACGACCCACGTGGCCAGCCAGTTCTCGGGGCTGCTCTGGCGCGACGCCAGCCACGCCGCCAGCGCGCCGGTGACGCCGATCACCACCTGCCCCCAGCCGGAGACGGCGGTGAAGCTCCCCGCGCGCTCCATCGTCTGGCGGATGAAGCGGAGGTTGTCCATCGCGCGCTCGTGCAGCTCGAGCGGCGGCTCCTCCGGGGGTCTGCGGAACGGGATGTTCTTCGCCATGGTACCCGGATGATGCGACGGTTTCCGGCGCCTGTCAAGTGCTTTGCGATGTAAAGCAGATTTCGTGCCGGCGACGGTCCGATCAGGCAATCATCATCAACTCACAGAACCGCACAAAGACGTCATCCTGAGGCCGGCCACGACAACCTGCGGTCACACCTGAGACGGCAGGCCGAAGGATCTATAGCCGGTACCGCACGTGAGCCGCCGCATCGCACCGAACTCCCGCCGCCGGATTCGGTAGATGCGAGCATTCTGGATGCCGAACGGCGGAATAGCGGAGATGGAGATCGCGAAAATGCGAGTGAACTCGCGGCTACAACGGCACGCAGTCCGCCTTCGCGGACATCAGATCGGTGCAGATCGGACGGCGGCGCGACCCGATGGCATCCTCGTCCGATGCGCCGTCTACCGCACGACACCGGCGCTCACGAGAACGCCCCAGCTGGGGGAGAAGCCGGTGTAGCCGTGCACGATCTCGGCGCGGAGGTATTCGCGGCGGCCGATGCGGAGGCCGGCGCGGACCTCGCCGAGCGATTCGTTGCCGCGGATCTCGTGGTGCCCGGCGCCGACCTGCTGGCCCAGCACCGTCACGGCGGGGGCGACGAGGCCGCCGTCGTATTCCGCCTTCAGCGCGTACACGAGCAGGTCGTCCTGCTCGAAGTCCGGGTCGCGCGTGCCGAAGATGCCGACACCCGCCTCGGCCTGCACCGCCACACGCCCGCGCCTCGCCCGGCCGCCGAGCGTGGCGAAGAAGTCGGTGGCGTCGCGGTCCAGGCCCACGCGGTTGTCCGTGGTCGGCAGGCGCGTGCCGAAGCGGAGGACGGCGACCACCGGCGCACCCTCCCCCGTCAGCCGCACCGCCGTGGCGATGCGGTAGTCGCCCGCGTCGTGGCGCCGCCCGTCCGCGTCCGGCGTGACCTCCGGGTCGGCGGGCGCGAATCGGCCGTCCTCGCGGAAGAAGCGCTGCACCGTGCCGCCCGCCTCGATCACCACGCGGCCGGTGCGCCAGAATGCGCGGAAGCTGCCCGCCTCCACCAGCGTCCCCTCCGTCCCCGCCAGGGACGCCCGCTGGTCGCGCATCCACCCGCCGCCGACCTCGCCCATCACCACACCATCGCCGTCGAACAGCCGCCAGTCGAAGGCGTCGAGCGGCCGGAGCTGGGCGCGGGCCGGGATCCACCCGATCGAAACGAAAACGGCCGCCAGCAGCGCGGCCCTTCTAATGATGTTCATCTGCCCAACGATTGAGATTTTTTCGCAGTTGAAGTCCGCGAAGGCGGCGCGAAGGCGGACTGTGTGCCGTTGTAGCCGCAACTTCAGTCGCATTTTCGCACCGAACCATCTCCATCTCCCATCACCCTTTCGTCGATCCGACCCACCGCCTCAGGTTCGGCAGCACCTCGCTCGCCCGCGTCAGCACCTCGTCGGGGTAGCCGAGGGCGCGCTTGATGGCTACGTCGCGCTGGATGGGGTTCTTCTCGCGCTCCAGCGACAGCATGCGGCGGCGGCCGAGCTGCTGCACGTAGTAGAACGCGTTCGTCGGCACCGGCCAGTCGCTGCCGTGGAGGGTGCGCGGCACCAGCTCCGGGTCGTTGGCGAACCGCGGAAGGTGCGGGAAGCGCGACAGGTTGCTGATCCCCGAGTTGTCCACCCACAGGCGCGGGAACTCGCGCAGCCACGCCTTCAGCAGCGGCACCTGGTCCTCGTCGCGCGCGTACAGCACCGGCGCCGCGGTGTGCGCCACGATCACCGTCACCCCCGCGCGCAGCGGGCGCTCCAGCAGGCGCAGGTCCTTCAGCGGCGCGTCCACCTGCGCGAAGGTGTTCTCGCTCCCGCCGCTGTGCACGAGCAGGGGGATGCCGGTCTCCGCCAGCCGCGCGTAGAACGGATCGATCGCGGGGTCCGCGGGGTCGATGCGCTGCGTCGCGGGGAGCCACTTGATGAGCACGGCGCCGCCCTCGACGCACTCCTCCAGCCGCTCCAGCGCATCCGCGCGATGCGGGTTCACCGACGGGCCGGGGAGCAGCTCCGGGTGGCGGCGGCACACCTCGAACACCCACGCGGGCGGCACGATCATCTGCGACAGCGCCTCGTCGAACCGCCCATGCGCGTCGTACACCCCGTCGAAGCCGAGCGCCACCGCGTGGTGGATCTCGCTGGCGCGCACCCGATCCGCCAGCCGCTCCGCCCAGTCGGCGTCGAAGCTCGTGCGCAGGTGCTCCTCTGTGACGCCGTGCATCCAGCGCAGCACGCGCATCGCGAAGCGCCTGCGCAGCCTGGGCGCGCTCCAGCAGCCGGAATCCTCCGTCCCCACGCCGGTCAGGTGCGTGTGGACGTCGATCCGGCGCGGGGGGTGGAGCGGGAGATGATCCGTCACGCGGGCGCTCCCGCGGGCCCGGGAAGGGCGAATGAATTCGCGGCAACAACGGCCCGAAGTCCGCCTTCGCGGACTCGCGCCTCGCCATCCCTTTGGATGACCGGCTCTGGTGCTTCCGATACCGGGATCACTCGCATCCTTGGAATCTTTCGCATCTCCTCATCTTCCAATCTTCCCACCCCTCGTACGTGGATTCGGGAGATCGGTCGCGCATTGCCAACGCACGTGCGGCCCCGGCCATGGATCGATCCTTTGGCCTGCAACCGCTCGTGTGGCGGCATCCACGGTGTGGGCGGCCTCAGGATGACGTCTCTCTCTGCGTTTTGTGAATGCGGCTGCGCCCGGGCCTCTCCCGCGCGGGGATGCGGAGGCCGCAGTCCCGGAGGGACTTTGTGCTTTTGTTGCCCCGGAATTCCATTCCGGGGAGCGGACAGGGGAGCGGGTGATTGCCTGCTCCAGCCTCACGCGTGCACCGCCGGGTGCGCGCCGATCCACGCCGCCGCGCGGGCGAGGGCATCTTCCGCGAACGCGGTGCTCCAGTGCGTGGCGCCGGGGACTTCGAGGAGATCGGAATTGGGGATGAGATCCGCGAGCATCCGCCCCTGCTCCGGCGGGACGAGGCGGTCCGCGGTGCCGTAGACGAGGAGCACGGGCGCGGCCACATCCCCCGCCGTCCGCGGCAGATCGAGGCGCGCGAGGAGCTGCCGGATCGCGGCGACGTAGGCGAACGGCGCGCCCGCATCCTGTGCGCCGCGGATGGGATACGCGCGGCGCTTCAGCGGGCCGACGGCGGGGACGGTGCCCCACACGCCGTAGTGCTCGCGCTGCCCCAGCGTGGCCGCGCGCAGGAAGCCGCCCAGCTCGCCCAGCGCCACGCGCAGATTCAGCGCGACGCCGACCGGCGCGGAGATGGCGATCCCCGACTGCGCGTGCGGCACCGAGCCCGCCGCCAGCGCGTGCAGCACGAGCGAGCCGCCGAACGAGTGGCCGAGCAGGTGGAGCGGAAGATCGTCCCGCCCCCGCTCCGCCTCCTCCACCGCCGCGGCAATGGCGGAAGGGACGACTTCGGGGGAGAAGACGGTCGTGCTCGCCGCGCCGTGGCCGTCGGCGTCGAAGGAGAAGACCTCCACGCCGCGGCGGACGAGCGCTTTGAAGAGGGCGATCTGGGGATACAGCGCGTCGTTCCCCGCCCCGTGCGCGGCCACCACGCGCGCCCGCGGCTCCGCGGGCGTGACGCGCCACGCGTCGACCTCGCCGCGCGCCTCGGGGCGGGCGTAGCGGACGCGCTCCAGGCGCGCGCCCTCGGCCGCCAGCCAGCGCTCCAGCCGGCGCACGCACCCGCGCGGCGGCATCAACCCTTCGGCGCGGGAGCGGCCTGGTGCACGTCGCCGCCCATCCACCCGCGCTCGTCCTCGGCCGCGCGGTTGCCGGCGTCGTGCGCGGCCTGCGTGTCGGGCGAGGGGCTCAGCTCGTGCGCGTGGTAGCCCTCGGGCTTCAGGTCGGGCGACACCTCGCCGGTGATCAGCCGCGCGCCGCGCTGCCAGGTGAGGTAGTTCCACGCCCACTCGATGAAGACGGAGATGCGGTTGCGGAAGCCGATCAGCGACATCACGTGGATGAACAGCCACGCCATCCACGCGAACCACCCCTTCGCCAGCACGTGCGGCCTGGGCATCTGCAGCACCGCCGCGCGCCGGCCGATCGTCGCCATGCTCCCCTTGTCGCGGTAGTGGAAGGGAAGCCGCGGCTCGCCGCGCAGGTCGCGGGCGATGTTCTTCGCCGCCTGGCGCCCCTGCTGCATCGCCACCTGGGCCACGCCGGGAAGCGGCTTCCCGTCATCCCCGTTCAGCCACGCCAGGTCGCCGATCACGAACACCCGCGGGTCGCCGGGGATGGAGAGGTCGGGCTGGACCTTCACGCGGCCGACGCGGTCCGTCTCCGCGTCCATCCGCTTCCCCAGCGGGCTGGCCGTGACCCCCGCGGCCCAGACCACGTTGCGGGCGGCGATGAACTCGTCGCCCACCCACACGCCCCCCTCCTCCACCTTGGTGACGATGGAGTTCAGCCGCACCTGCACGCCGATGCGCTCCAGCGCACGCTGCGCGTATGCGGAGAGCTTCTCGTCGTAGGCCGCCAGGACGCGCGGGCCGCCCTCGATGAGGATGATGCGCGCGCTGGAAGGGTCGATGTGGCGGAAGTCGCGCGTGAGCGACTTGCGGGCGATCTCCGTCATCGCCCCCGACATCTCCACCCCCGTGGGCCCGGCGCCGACCACCACGAAGGTGAGGAGCGCGCGGCGCGCCACCTCGTCGCGCTCCTGCTCGGCGGCCTCGAAGGCCAGCAGGAAGCGGCGCCGGATCTCCGTCGCGTCCTCCACCGTCTTCAGGCCGGGGGCGATGGGCTCCCACTCGGGATGGCCGAAGTAGGCGTGCGTGGCGCCGGTGGCCACGATCAGGTAGTCGTAGGCGATGCGCTGGCCGTCGGCCAGGAGGAGCTGGCGGGCGGCACGGTCCACGTCCACCACCTCGCCCATGAACACCTCCACGTTCTTCTGCCGGCGCAGCACGCTGCGGATGGGCGCGGCGATGTCGGCGGGAGAGAGCGCGGCGGTGGCCACCTGGTACAGCAGCGGCTGGAAGAGGTGGTGGTTGCGGCGGTCGACGAGGGTGACGACCACCGGCGCCCGGCGCAGCGCGCGCGCCGCCCACAGCCCGCCGAAGCCGCCGCCCACCACCACCACGTTGGGAACCGTCATCGTGCGTGTGGCCACCCCGCCCTCCTCCGTCCGCGTAGAACGCTTCCAATCCCCCGCCGAAGATACCAGACGCGCGCCCGGCACGGAACCGCCGGTTGACGCGCCGCGCGCGCGCTGGCAGGTTCGTGATCCTCAATTCAGCCGACCGTACATCAGGGGACACGGAATGGACGGGACGATCCAGCGATACGGGCTTGCGCCCCCCAACGAAGACGATGCGGTGACGATGCTTGCGCGGGTGCTGGGGGTGGACGGCGCCACGAAGGCGTGGCTGCGGGCCTGCCGCGAGGCCGGGGTGGACCGCCAGAAGGTGCACCGCCTGACCCCCGAGGAACTGCTGCGAATCGCGGAGAAGCTGCTCACCGGCAGCGGCCCGGAGCGGGCGATCGGCACCTCGCTTGCCGTGCGCTCGCGCACCTGGCTGCTGCTGAACCGCGAGCACGCGGGAGGCGGGCGATGACCGGGCGCACGCAGGTGGCCGCGGGCGACGCCGCGCTGGCCGAGGCCGGGCGCCTGCAGGAGATCGTCGATCTCGACCTGCTGACGCCCGAGGTCGACGCCATCCTGCAGCAGACTGCGGAAGAGGCGGCCGCGCGGCTCGGCCTGCCGATGTCGATGGTGACGGTGGTGCTGGACGAGGCGCAGTTCTTCGCGGCGCACCACGGGCTGACGGGGTGGATGGCCGAGTCGCGCGGGACGCCGGTGGAGTGGAGCTTCTGCGCGAACGCGGTCGCCAGCCGCGAGCCGTTCGTGGTGGAAGACGCGACCACGCACCCCACCGTCCGCGACAACCCGCTCGTCGCGAACGACGGCATCCGCTGCTACGCGGGGATCCCGCTGGTCTCCACGCGCGGCCACGCATTGGGAACGCTGTGCGTGATCGGCACCGAGGCGCGCACCTTCAGCGACGCCGACCTCGACGTCCTCCGCGGACTGGCCCACCGCGCGGTGGACCGCATCGAGGCGCGGCGGACGACGGAAAGTGCGTGAGTGCGGAAGTGCGCTGAGCTCTGGCGGCCCAGCGCACTTCGGCTTTGAGCAGGCAACTGCTGTTCACCGGTGCCGCCACCCGCCAATGAATTGGCGGGCAACAAAAGCACAAAGTCCCTTCGGGACTGCAGCCTCGGCATCACTGCGCCGGGCACCTTCATTGCGGCCAATGATCGCAGCGGGCCGCGGTGAGGGGTCTCTGGCGAAGGGATAGCCTGGCAGCAGTCCCGGAGGGACTTTGTGCTGTCGTAGCCCCGGAATTCATTCCGGGGAGGCGCTGCAGCCTCGGCATCACCGCGCCGGGCACCTTCATCGCGGGCCAAAGATCGCGGCGGACCGCGGTGAGGGGTCTCTGGCGAAGGAATAGCCTGGCTGCAGTCCCGGAGGGACTTTGTGCTGTTGTTGCCCCGGAATTTCATTCCGGGTCAGCGCACACCTTCCTTACCGCCCGGATTCCAGCCACTCCAGCATCTCCTCCATCCCGAAACGCCAGTTGCTTTCCAGCAGCGGCGCCGCGGATTCGAGGTCGCCGCGCTCCACGGCGCGGGCGATGTCGTCGTGGGTGCGGGTGGAGACGGGGATGAAGCCGGAATTCTGCATGTACGCGTACTCGTAGCGCCGCACCACGGCCTTCACGCTGGCGATCATCTCCACCAGCCGCTGGTTGCCGCACCCTTCCAGCAGCGTGCGGTGCCACGCCGTGTCCAGGTCGATGCGGCGCTCGGGGTCGTCGCCCACCTCCGCCATCTCCGCGTTGATGCGGTCCAGCTCGGCGACGACCGGTGCGGGAACGGGCGGCAGGGAGCGCAGCGCCAGCACCTCCAGCGTCCACAGGATGGGGTAGACCTCGCGCATCTCCGTGGCCGACAGCGGCTTCACGAAGAAGCCGCGCCCCATGTCCACCTCCAGGAACCCCTCGCGCTCCAGCCGCAGCAGCGCCTCGCGCACCGGCGTGCGGCTGACGCCCAGCTCCGCCGCCATCACCGAGTCGCTGATGCGCGAGCCGGGCGCCAGCTCCTCGCGGAGGATGCGGCCCACCACCGCGCGGTGCACCTGCTCGCGAAGGGGTACGCGGGTGATGGTCATTCGCAACTCTCGCCGGGATCGGGGTGCGCGGCCGCCGGGGGATCGGCGGGGCCGCGGCCGTTCGGGGACAACATCGGCCGCGCTCCATCCGTTTGCAACCGATTACAAGAAAGTGCGTGAGCGCGGAAGTGCGGGAGTGCGTTGGATCCCCGCGACCCCACGCACTCACGCACTTCCGCACTTCCGCACTCCGTGACGGAGAACCGCCCGCGCGGTAGATTCCCCTGCAACCGTCCCGGCCCACGCCCCCACCGCCTCCATCCCCCCGATGCCGCGGTCCCCGGTCGCCGAGCGGCGCGAGATCAGCGCGTCGCACCGCATGATGCAGGTCACCGAGCGCGAGCTGCAGCGCATCCTGCTCGACATCCACGACGGGCCGGTGCAGCACATGTACGCCGCGCTCAGCCAGCTGGACCTGCTGGGCCGCGCGCTCGACGCCGCCGGCGTGCGCGATCCGCAGGTGGCCGAGCGCACCGAGCGCATCCGCCTGCTGCTGGAAGGGGGACTGAACGAGGTGCGCTCCTTCATCGGCGCCTTCCGCCCGCCCGAGTTCGAGGCGCGCGGCCTGGTCACCCTGCTCGAAGGGCTCGCGCTCCAGCACGAGGCGATGACCGACACCGAACTGGAGCTGGACGTGCGCACCCCGCTGCCGGACGTGCCGCTGCCGGTGAAGATCGGCCTCTACCGCGTCCTGCAGGAAGGGCTCTCCAACGCCTACCGCCACGGCGGCGCCAACCGCGTCGTCGTCCGCCTGCGCCCCGTGGTCCGCCGCGGCGAGCGGCGGCTGCGGATGAGCGTGAGCGACAACGGCCACGGCTTCGACGCGCGCACCGTCCCCGTGGAGAAGCACTACGGGCTGCAGGGGATGCGCGACCGGGTGGAGATGATCGGCGGGCGCTTCCGCCTCCGCAGCCAGCCCGGCCGCGGGGCGATGATCGCCGTGGAGGTTCCCATCGTGCCCGGGGAGGAGCGGTGACGGCGGGGAACGGGGGCGGGGAGAAGATCCGCATCATCCTGGCGGACGACCACCAGCTCGTCCTCGAAGGACTGCGCTCGCTGATCGAGGCGGAGCCGGACATGGAGGTGCTGGCGGCGGTGAAGGACGGCGGGGTGTGCCTGGACGCGGTGCATCGCCATCGCCCCGACGTGGTGGTGCTGGACCTGGAGATGGGGCCGATGGGCGGGCTGCAGTGCCTGGAGTCGCTGCGCACCGCGCACCCCGGGGTGCGCGTCCTGGTCCTCACCGCGTACAGCGACGGCGAGTCGATGCGGGCGGCGCTGGAGGGCGGCGCCAGCGGGTTCGCGCTGAAGACCGAGCCGCCGCAGCAGACGGTGGCGTCCATCCGGTAGGTGTACCGCGGCCAGCTCGTCTTTCCCGCGGCGGCGCGGCGGTGGCTGCTGGGCACGCCCCGCCCGTCGGAGCCCAGCCAGCCCACCGACCGGGAGATGGAGATCCTGGCGCTCGTCTCCGAGGGGCTGACCAACGCGCAGATCGCGGCGCGGCTGCGGGTGAGCGACAACACCGTGAAGTTCCACCTGCAGAACGTCTACCTGAAGCTGGGCGTGCGCAACCGCACCGAGGCGGCCGCCTACTTCCTGCGCCACCGCGCCGGCAGCGGCGCCGGCCGCCCCCGGCGGTGATCGTGCCCCCGCTCACGGGAGAGTTGCGCGTACGATATCTAACGTTATGTTAGGTTCCGTACGCAAACCCTCTGGATCTATGCCCGGCTCGTCGTACCGCTCGCTTCAGGATCTCGCCGCCGACCAGCACGGCTACTTCACGACGGCGCAGGCCCGGGATTGGGGCGTGAGCACCATGGCGTTGGTAATGATGGCCAGACGGAACAGCGCGGAGCGCGTGAGCCACGGCGTCTACCGGCTCGTCCACTATCCATCGTCTCCGCTCGGGTCGTACATGGAAGCGGCGCTGTGGCCGGGGAGGGTGCGCGGAGTGGTCTCGCACGAATCCGTTCTCGCGCTGCACGAGGTGTCGGACGTGAGCCCGGCCGCCGTGCACATCACGGTACCGCGCCGCTTCAGGACGCATCGCCGCGTACCGGGCCGGCTGGTGCTGCACCGGACCGACCTGGACGCCGCGGACCTCGACACGTTCGAAGGGATTCCCGTCACCACGCTCGAGCGCGCCATCCGTGACTGTTCCGCGGCGCACCTCGGGCCCGAGCTCGTCCGCCAGGCGATCGATGAAGCCCGGCGCAAAGGTCTGCTGGCGGAGCCCGCCGCCGGGCGCCTGAGCGCCGAACTCCTCGCGGAGTGAGAGATGCCGGCTCGCACCCGAACGCCGCCGAAGACGAACCAGATGCTCTCGCGCTGGGTGGACGCCTACGCGCGGAAGATCGGGCAGGACACGGTGCGGGTGCGCCGCTGGGTGGCGTACATGGCACTCGGCGGCGCGCTGGAGCGCGCCGGGTTCGCCGCTGATGGCCCCCGGTTCACCATCAAGGGCGGCGTTGCGCTGGAACTGCGGCTTCGGTCGAGAGCGCGGGCTACGCGGGACCTCGACCTGGTCCTGAACGACCCCACCGCGGACCCCATCGCCGAGCTGGAGACCGCTCTGGCGGTGCCGTTCGAAGGCTTTTCGTTCCGCAGGCACGGCGACCCGCGCCCGCTCCCCCGCGGAGGCGCGCGCGTGGAGGTCTCGGTGGAATACGCGCGGCGAGGATGGTCGCGGATCCAGATCGACCTGAGCCGGCGCGAGGGAGATTCGGCCGAGTTCGAGATGGTGGAGGCGATCGACCTTCGCGAGCTCTGCTTCGGCTTCCCGGAGCGGCTGCCATGCCTGTCCCTGTATGTGCAGGCCGCGCAGAAGATCCACGCCATGACCCTGCCGGCTGCCGAAGGACGGCAGAACGACCGCTTCAGGGACTTGGTCGACCTCCTCCTGCTCACGGAGCTGATCACTCACTTTCCCGCGTTCCGCGAGACCTGCGAGCGGGTGTTCACCCTCCGCGGCGCTCACGCGTGGCCGCCGTTCGTCGAGGCGCACGAGCACTGGATCGCTCCGTTCGCGCGCATGGCGGCGGAGATGGATTTACCCGTGCGCGACCTGAACGCCGCCGTGCACAGGATCCGGATGTTCCTCGGCATGATCGATCCACGTGCGGAGCTTTTCCGCAAGATCCGGATGCCATCGGGGATCTCATCCACAACCTGGTACTATCTCGCCGCCGCGAATGGCCAGCTCGTTCGCCTCCCGCCTTCGAAGGCCGATGCCCTGCTCCGCGGCGACGAGCCCGCAGCCGCGGAGTTCCCGGGTCCGGCGCAGCGGGACGACGGCGGAATCGTGCTTCTCGGCGTCGTGGTCATCCTCCGCGACCATGTACCGTCGTACGTAGAGCGGGTCGCCGTCTTCCCCATCGCCCTGGAGAAGATCCCCGGAGACGGCGTGGAGCTGGGGGCCGAGGTCTGGCGCCCGCTGGCGGCGGATATCGAGCGTCGGGCGAAAGGCAAGGCCGCGGCACGTGAGTCTCTCGCAAGATTTCTCTCCAGCCAGCATGACCGGCTTCAGTTTCTGGTGGGCCAGAGGCTTGGCGTCTCTTCCCGGCGTGCACATGCTCTTCAAACGCGCTCGCCGGGAAGGGACAACGGCATCACCATGCTCTGGGACCTCGCCCGCGGTGAGGTGGTCCAGGGAGTGACGGCCGCGATAGAAACCCAGAGAACGGGAGTGGGGGAATGATGGTGGCAGCCGTGTTCCTCCAGGCCCAGACCGCGCCGACGCTGCCGTGGTGGGTGCTGTACGTGGCGATCGTGGCGCTCGCGTGGGGCACCTGGCGCCTGGCGAAGTCCCGCTGGTGGGCGGGGTGCCTGGGGGCCGCCGTGGGATGGTTCGTGCTCGTGGCCATCGCGGCGCTCACCATCCCGGCCGACGGGTGGGGCTTGATCGTGGTGCTGCCGTTCATCCCGCCGCTGGTGTGCGCGTGGACGCTGCTGGGCCGCCGCGCCGCGTCGCGCGCGGCGGGGGTGGGGCCGCGCTTTCCCGGCCCGGCGTTCCGCCAGCTCCCGCCGGGGGTGATGGAGGGGCAGCCGAGCGCCCGCGCCGTGCAGCGCAGCAAGGTGATGGTCGCGCGCTACCAGGCGGGGATGCCGCGCAACGCCGCCTTCATCGCGCGGCTGCGCTACGTCTCCGGGCTGGGAGATCTGTCGCCGCGGCCGGTGGACCTGTTCGTGGGCGGCGGGCGGGTGTGGGTGGCGCCGCTCACCGCCGAGCCGCCCCCGCCGGTTCCCCTCCCCGTGCGCGACGTGCTGCGGGTGGACGTGTGGCCGGAGATCGAGGGCCCGCCCACGCTGCGCGTCAACTGGAGCCCGCCCGGCGCGGAGGGCACGCGCGACCTGG
This sequence comes from Longimicrobium sp., assembly GCF_035474595.1. NCBI lineage: Bacteria > Pseudomonadati > Gemmatimonadota > Longimicrobiia > Longimicrobiales > Longimicrobiaceae > Longimicrobium > Longimicrobium sp. Next base: position 74,564 of record NZ_DATIND010000044.1, on the reverse strand, counting down.
TCCTCGCCACCCTCCCCGCCGTCCCCGCGAACCTGGTCACGCCGCAGCTGGAGGCGATCGCCGCCGTGCTGACGGGGCTGATCCGCGCGGAAACGCAGGCCATCGAGCTCGCCGACGACGCGCCGGAGCCGCCGCCCGCGCCCGCCGAGCTTTCCGCATGCCCCCGCTGTGGCGAAACCCTCCCGCCCGGCGCCACCGCCTGCCCCCGCTGCGCGCTCCCCGTCTGACCGCGTCTCCCTGCATCGTTGGACTCGCGACGGCTGGCTCGCGCACGGCGGCCGCGGTAGAATCACCCCTCTCTGACTTTCAAAGGGATTGGGGGATCGAGATGAAGCTGTCCGGAAGAACCGTCCTGATCACCGGCGCCAGCGCGGGGATCGGCGCGGCGTGCGCGCGCGCGTTCGCGGAGGAGGGGGCGCGGCTGATCCTGTGCGCGCGCCGCGCCGGCCGCCTGGAGGAGGCCGCGGAGAAGCTGCGCGGCGCGGGAACCGACGTGCTGCTGCTGGAGCTGGACGTTCGCGACCAGGCCGCGGTGATGGAACGCATCGCCGGGCTGCCGGCGGAGTGGCGGGAGATCGACGTGCTGGTGAACAACGCCGGCCTGGGACGCGGAATGGACAAGCTCTGGGAGGGGAGCCCGGCCGACTGGGACGAGATGGTGGACACCAACGTGAAGGGGCTGCTCTACGTCACCCGCGCGGTGGTGCCGGGGATGGCCGAGCGGAAGCGCGGGCACGTGATCAACCTGGGCTCCGTCGCGGGGCACGAGGTGTACCCCGGTGGCGCCGTGTACTGCGCCACCAAGCACGCGGTGGGGGCGATCACGAGGGGGTTGCGGATGGACGTCCTCGGCACCGGCATCCGCGTCAGCACGGTGGACCCGGGGATGGTGGAGACGGAGTTCAGCGTGGTCCGCTTCCACGGCGACGAGGCGCGCGCGAAGAACGTCTACCGCGGGATGACGGCGCTCACCGCGGACGACATCGCCGAGACGATCGTGTGGGTGGCCACGCGCCCGCCGCACGTCTGCATCGACGAGGTCATCATCAAGCCCACCGACCAGGCGAGCGCGACGCTGGTGCACCGGACCACCTGAGGCGCTGCACCATCAAAAGTTCCGCGGGGGAGATTCCTCCGCAGGCTATTCCTGCGCCGACCGCCAATGAATTGGCGGGCAACAACAGCACCAAGTCCCTGCGGGACTGCTGCCCGCCATTGGAGCGCCAAGCCAACCCCGGCGCGGCCGCCGCCATCAGCGGCCGCTCCCGAACCTCTCCCGCGCGGAGATGCGGAGGCTGCAGTCCCGGAGGGACTTTGTGCTTTTGTTGCCCCGGAATTCCATTCCGGGTAGCGGGGAGCCATCCATGCAAAGGGCCGCGGGGAAATTCCCTCCGCGGCTCTTCTGCGCTGACCGCCAATGAATTGGCGGGCAACAACAGCACCAAGTCCCTGCGGGACTGCTTCCAAGGATCGGGGCGGCGAGCCACCCTCGGCGCAGCCGACACCACCAGCGGCTGCGCCCGGGCCTCTCCCGCGCGGAGATGGGAAGGCTGCAGTCCCGGAGGGACTTTGTGCTTTTGTTGCCCCGGAATTCCATTCCGGGTAGCGGGGAGCCATCAATGCAAAGGGCCGCGGGGAAATTCCCTCCGCGGCTCTTCTGCGCCGACCGCCAATGAATTGGCGGGCAACAACAGCACCAAGTCCCTGCGGGATTGCTTCCAAGGATCGGGGCGGCGAGCCACGCTCGGCGCGGCCGACACCACCAGCGGCTGCGCCCGGGCCTCCCCGCGCGGAGATGGGAAGGCTGCAGTCCCGGAGGGACTTTGTGCTTTTGTTGCCCCGGAATTCCATTCCGGGTAGCGGGGAGCCACCCATGCAAAGGGCCGCGGGGAAATTCCTCCGCGGCCCTTCCGATATCCTATGACCGGTCGCGCTCGTCCGGCGGCGGGTCGTACGGGACCAGGGGCGGCTCGCCGTGCTCGTCGGGGAGCGGAGGGGGCATGCCGGCCGCGCCGGGACCCTCGTCTACCACGATGGGCGGGCGCTCGTGCGGCGTCAGGTCGCCGGTGAGCGAGGGCGGCGCGTCGGCGGGCGGGGGCGGGGCGGCGAACTCGGCGTCGCGCGGGACCATGTCCATCTCCCGCGACGGGGGCGGAAGCTCGGCGGCAGCATCCTCATCCGCCTGCACCAGCACGGGCGGACGCTGCTCGGAAAGGCGGAAGGCGCGCTCGGAGGCCTGCTCCAGCAGCGGGTCCACCGGGCCGCCCAGGTACGCGGGCAGGCGGGCGATGTCGCGCCCGGACAGCCCCTGCACCCACACGTCCTGGCTGCGGTCGCGCAGCTCCACCGCCTCCAGCGGCACCAGCACGTGGCGGTCGTCCACCAGGCCGAACAGGTCGTCGGCCAGGTCCACGTCCAGGTAGCGCACCTTCATCGCCACCGGGTCCACCAGCATCTGCGTGACCGTGCCCACCTTCTCGTTGTCGCCGCCGTAGACCGCCCACCCCTTCAGGTTCGGCGCGCCCCTGGCCAGCCGGAAGTCGCGCGCGTCCTTCAGCGGCACCACGCTGGGGCCCTCGCCCGGCTCGTAGGCGGTGCCCGCGTGCTCGCCGTAGAAGCGCGGGAAGGCGTGGTTCATCTCCCCCAGCACCTCGGCGGTCAGCGGCACGGAGGCGTCGTACGGCGGCAGGTGCTTCACCTGCGCGTCGGTCCACGAGGTCTGCAGCGAGCCCTCGCCCCACTCCAGCGCCTCGACGGGGAGAAGGTAGGACTTCTTGAAGAAGCCGGGATCGACCGCCAGGTAGCGCACCTGCCCGCGCCGGTCGATCAGGATGTCGCTCACGGTGCCCACGTTGGCGCCGTTCGCCGCCGTCACCGCCCAGCCGATGAAGTCGCGCGAGCGAAGGATCTCCGCGCGCGGCCCGTTCGCATTGGCCATCGTCCACCCCCGTTCACGTGTTCCGCCTGACCGCACCACTCCGGCCGCCGAGGGTGATGGATCGCCCCGGCGGCTCGTTGCCCATCACCCCACGGAGGAATCGCGCCACGCCGCGCGTTTGGCTACGGCTTGGGCACCGGCGCGGGGATCACCAGCGTCTGGCCGGGGCGCAGCGCGTCGCCCTCCAGCCGGTTGGCGCGGCGGATGGCATCCACCGACACGCCGTACTTCCGCGCGATGCCGAACAGCGTCTCGTGCGCGGCCACCGTGTGCGTGCGCCGCCCCGGCGTCCGCGCGGGCGTGGCCGTGCGCCGCGACGCCGTGTCCGCGCGCGAAGGCGAGGGACGCCGCGCCGTGGCCGGCCGATCCTCATCGTCCGGCGAACCGGGTCGCACGGAAGACTGCGCCGGTGCGCGCGCGCCGGCGGGCAGGCGCAGCACGGTGCCGACGTCCAGCGTCTCGTCGAGGTCCGGGTTCAGCGCGCGGATCTGCGCCGAGGTCACGCCGTATCTCCGCGCGATCCCGTACAGCGTCTCCCCCGACGCCACCGTGTGCGTCCGCGGGCGATTCGTCGCCCCCCGCGCCCGCGACGCCGTGTCGCGCGATGCGGATCTGCGCGTCGCCGCCGTATCCCGCGATGTGGAGCGGCGAGTCGTCGCCGTGTCGCGCGACGTTGTCCGTCGCGTCGTCGTTGCCGAGTCGGCCCGCGCGGTACGGCTGCCCGTGGTGCGGCGGCCGGTGGCGGCGGTGTCGCGGGAGGCGGTGCGGGTGCCGGTGCGGCGGCCGGATGCGGTGGTGTCCGCGGCGGCGCGGCGGGTGCGCGGCGGCGGCGGGGCCTCGGCGGAGTCGGATGCAGCGTCGGCGGAGTCCGCTTCGGCGGCGGCGCTGTCGGCCTCGTCCTGCTCGGCGCTGTCGCGCGCGGCGGCGGCGGCCAGGCGGCGCGCGCGAACGCTGTCGGCGTTCAGCCACACCACGTCGCGGGCGGGCGGGCGGGCGGCCACCTGCCCGCTCGTCTCCACCGCGAACGGCTGCGCCCAGCGCGGGTTGCGGCCCGGGCGCGCCGCGCTGTCGGCCGGCAGCTCGGCCGTATCCCCCGGCGCCGCGCCCAGGTGGATGGTGTCGCGCGGCGCCGGGTCCTGCGCGCGCGCGGCGGCGGGCGCCAGCAGCGCCGCGGCGGCGAGAAGGACGAGCAGGCGTGCGCGGATCGGCATCGGCATCAGGCGGGGCGCTCGGCACGGCGGGCGCGGACGATCTCCACGACCGCGGGGATGACGGAGATCAGGATGATGGCCAGGATCACCACCATGAAGTTCTCCTTCACCGCCGGGATGTTCCCGAAGAAGTACCCGACGAAGAGGAAAAGGGTGATCCACACGAACGATCCGGCCAGGCTGAACCCCAGGAAGCGTCCGTACGGCATCCGCGACGCGCCGGCCACGAACGGCGCGTAGGTGCGCACGATGGGCACGAAGCGCGCGAGAACCACCGCGCGGCCGCCGTACTTCGCGTAGAACGCTTCCGTGCGCTCCAGGTACTTCGTCTTCAGCACCCGCGCGTCCGGGCGGAATACGCGGCGTCCCAGGCGGAACCCCACCCAGTAGTTCACGTTGTCGCCCAGGAACACGGCGACCAGCAGGCAGGGCCAGAGGTAGAAGACGTTCAGCCCGCCGCCGGCCGCCGCCAGCGCGCCCGCCGCGAAGAGGAGCGAGTCGCCGGGAAGGAAAGGGGTGACCACCAGCCCGGTCTCGCAGAACAGGATCAGCGAGAGGATGCCGTACGCCCACCCGCCATACGTGCGGGTCAGCTCGGCAAGATGCTTGTCGAGGTGGAGAACGAAATCGATGAGGGTCTGCACTGCCTGCCGTCTTCCCCGGCCGCCGGGCCGTCGCGTGGTTCAGCGGTCGGCGGAAGCGAAAGGCTTCCACCGCATGTACCGACGCGGAAACTCTAGCCCTTGCGGCGGCCGTATACAAGGGCACGGCATGGGTTTGCGGGGATGGAAGGGAAGTGCCGAGTGCGGAGTGCTGAGTGCCCGGGAGATAAAGGGAGGGGATGAAGATGAGTTCTCCGCGACTCCGCGTCTCCGCGTGAGATCAGCGAAGCTGGAGGGATCACACGGAGGGACCGGAGGGAACGGAGGATCCCGGCCGCACGGCTGTCGCCGGAGCGCACGATCGTTATCCTGAATGCGGGCCGGGATCGGACGACAGTGACCGGAGGGGACGATGAGCTCGGAGGTGCGGGAGTTCTACGAGCGGAACGTGGAGAGCGAGTGGGAGCGGCTGGACCTTCCGCTCTGCCGCGTGGAGATGGCCAGCACGCTGCGGCTGGTGGACCGGTGGTTCCCGCCGCGCGGCGAGGTGCTGGACATCGGCTCGGGGCCGGGGCGGTACGCGCTGGAGCTGGCGCGCCGCGGCTTCCGCGTGACGCTGGCCGACCTCTCCCCCGCCCTGCTGGAGCGCGCCCGCCGCGCCTTCGACGACGCGGGCCTGCGCGCGGAGGGCTTCCACGCCGCCGACGCGTGCGACCTCGGCACCTTCGCCGCCGCGTCGTGCGACGCGGCGCTCTTCCTGGGGCCGATGTACCATCTTGCCGACGGAGACGCGCGGATGGAGGCCCTGGCCGAGCTGCGGCGCGTGCTGCGGCCGGGCGGCGTGGCCATCGCCGCGTACCTGAACTCGTGGGGGCTGCTGCGCACCGGGCTCAACGACTTCCCGCGCTGGTACCGCGACGCCGCCTTCCCGCGCGCGCTGATGGAGCCGCGCTCGTACACCGCCCGGGAGCTGCGCGCCTTCACCGCCACGCACTGGAGCACCCCGCCCGCCGCGGCCGGCGAGCTCCGCGCCGCCGGCTTCGAGGTGGCCACCTACGCCGGCGCCGAGGGCTTCTGCGGCGGCATGGCGCCGCAGCTCGCCGCGCTGGCCGCGGACGATGCGGAGGCGTACGCGAACGTGCTCGCCTTCGCGGCCGAGACCAGCGAGATGCCGCAGTACCGCGACGCGGCCGACCATCTCCACTTCGTGGTCCGCAAACCCGCGCCGTGACTCCCGTCCGCGCCGCACGGGTTGATTTTCCGCGCCGGCGGAATGAGGTTGCGAAGAGCGCGAGCGCGGCACCGGACCCGGTCGCCGCCGTCCACTCAGCACTCAGGACTCAGGACTCAGGACTCAGCACTCAACCACGAACCATCACCATGCCCGACATCCCCGAAATCACCCCGACCGAGCTGAAGGAACGGCTCGACAACGGCGAGAAGCTGACCATCATCGACGTGCGCGAGCCGCACGAGTGGGACAACGGCAACCTGGAGCCGTACGGGGCGCGCCTCATCCCCCTAGGCGAGCTTCCCACCCGCGTGGACGAGATCCCCGCGGACGAGGAGGTGGTGCTGATGTGCCGCTCCGGCTCGCGCAGCGGCCGCGCGCTGGAGCTCCTGCGCGGGCACGGGCACGACCGGCTGCTGAACCTGAAGGGGGGGATCCTGGGCTGGAGCGACCAGGTGGACCCGTCCATCCCCAAGTACTGAACCCGTTTCCGCCCGGCGCGGAGGTGGAGCGATGCGGCAAAGGCCGAACGAATACGCAGGGCTGGCGTTCTGCGCCGCCGTGATCGGCGTGGTGCTGGCGGCGCTCGCGGTGTATCCCGCGGCGCCCGGCGCGTGGAACGCGTGGGGCGTGGTGTTCCGCGGGGCCGGCGTGCTGCTGAGCGCGCTGGCGCTCGTCACCGCGGAGGCCATCTGGCGGGTGCGGCCGTGGGCGTACCGCGCCGGCGCCGCGCTGGCGTGGTCCACCATCGGCTGCTTCGTCGTTCCCGCGCTGGCCGGGTTGCTGATGGGCGAGCTGCTGGGCGCGTTCGGGATGCTGCTGGCGGCCGGCTTCATCGCCTTCCCGGTGCTGCCGATGGTGGGCTACCTGCGGCGGATGCATCCGCAGCTCCATCCCCGCCCGCAGCCCTGAGGCGCCGATGGCCCACCCTTCCGCCAGCCGCCCCGTTCCCGCGCTCTGCCTGGGCGTGTACGGCGCCCTGCTGGCGTGGCTGGTGTACGCCATGAACGCGGCGGACCTGCGCCCCGGCGAGGTGGCCTTCCGCGGCGCGGTGGCCTGCGCCTGCGCGCTGGCGTGGATCGCTGCCGAGGCCATGCTGCACGGCCGCCCGTGGGCGTTCCGCGCGGCGCAGGCGCTCACCCTCTGCACCGCGATGGGCATCCTGATCCCCACCGGCGCGCTGCTGGCGCGGGGCGAGCTCGAGAAGGCGCTGCTGGAGATCGCGGGCGCCGCGTTCGTGGGGGTGACGGGGCTGGCGGTGATCGACGACGCGCGCACCTCGGCCGCCGGGCAGCCGCGGCTGCGCCCGCGTCCCCGGCAGCGGCCGCAGCCGTGAGCGGCGAGGTGCCGTGATGCGGACGCCGCTCGGGCTGGTGCTGCTGGGGCTGCTCTCCGGCCTGCTGGGGGCGGTGCTTCTCGTGGTGCTGTTCGCGCTCACCGCCGGCACCCCGGAGACCGTGGCGGCGCGCGCGGCGGTGGCGGCCATCGCGGTGCTGGCGTTCGTGGCATCCGAGGCGCTGATCTGGCTGCGGCCGTGGTTCTACCGCGCGTCGCTCGCGCTGGTGGCCGGGCTCTGCGGCGTCATCCTGCTCGTCGGCACGGCGCTGGGAAGAGGCTCGGGGCTGCTGATCGCGGTCACGCTGATGGGGGTGATGCTGGCATTCTGCATCCCCATCCTGTACTACGTGCACGACGAGGCGCGGTCGCAGGGCATGCTCCCCGCGCGCCCCACGCCGCGGCGCCGCCCGCTTCCCGGCCGCAGCCCGTGAGCGCCGCGACGAAGCGCCCGCTCGGCTTCTCCATCTTCGCCGTGTTCCTGGCCATGCAGCTCTGCGGCAACCTGGTGGCGCTGGTGGCGGCCGGGCCCGCGTCGGGGATGCAGACGCCGCTGGAGGGGATGCTGGCCCTGCTCGTGGCCGCGCTGAAGGCGGTGACCGTCGAGGCGCTGTGGCGGGTGCGGCCGTGGGCCACGCGCGCGTCCGGCCTCCTTTCGGCCGCCGTGGTCGCCTTGCTCGTGGTCCGCTGGCGGGTGCCGCTGGAGGTGGTGCCGGTGCTGGGGATGCTGTTCCTGGCGGGGTTCCTGGCGATGTGCACCTTCTACGTGCACCAGCGCATCCAGGAGCGGTTCGGGCCGCCGGCGGGGATGCGCGTGCCGCGTCCCCAGCCGTGACCGGCGCGCGGAGGGCGATGTGAAGCGGCCCCGCGGGTTCACCATCCTGGCCGTGATCCTGGCTCTCGGCCTGGTCGGCGGGGTGGTCGAGCTCGCGAACAGGCAGCCGGGCCTGCGGAACGACCCGGTCGGCGCCGTGCTGACGATCCTGGGGATGGCGCGTCGGCGGTGGCCATCGAGGCGCTGTGGCGCGTTCGCCCCTGGGCCACGCGCGTGGTGGCGGCGCTCGCCGTCGTGGCGGTCGTGGCGTCCCTGGCGTCGGACATCGCGGAGCACAACGGGGTGCTGGGATCCATCTTCTCCGCGGTGATCCTGATCATGATCGTGCGCTACGTGGACTCGCGCGTGCGGGCGGCGCACGGGTCCACGGTGGCGGTGAAGGTCCGGCGCCCGGTTCCCTGGCGCCGTCCGTAGCCGGTTTTCGTTCGAGAGGTTTGGTTCGGAGAGGGGCGTCGGTCCCTGCTCCCTGAACCGGGAAGCGGTCCACCCCGGCCCAGGAAAGGTCGCCCCGATGCTGCTCGCCGCCCCGCTCACGCTCCCCTTCACCGACCCGGTGCTGGTCGTCGCCACCGCGACGCTGGTCTTCCTGGTCGTCCCGCTCCTCTTCGAGCGCTTCCGCATCCCCGGCATCATCGGGCTGATCGTGGCGGGCGCGGCCATCGGGCCGCACGGCGCCGGGCTGCTGGCGCGCAGCAACACCATCGTCCTGCTGGGCACCGTGGGGCTGCTGTACCTGATGCTGCTGGTCGGCCTGGAGCTGGACCTCCACCAGTTCGCCCGCTACCGCGCCCGCTCGCTCGGCTTCGGCACGCTCAGCTTCCTCCTCCCCGGGATGGCGGGGATGGGGATGGCGATGGCGCTGGGCTACGCGCTTCCCTCCGCGCTCCTCATCGGCTCGGTCTTCTCGTCGCACACCCTGCTGGCGTACCCCATCGCCAGCCGGCTGGGGATCGTGCGCAACGCGGCGGTCACCGCGGCGCTGGGGGGAACGATCCTCACCGAGGTGCTGGCGCTGCTCGTCCTGGCCATCGTGGTGAAGTCGCGCGGCGGGGCGCTGGACGCGGCGTTCTGGCTGGGGCTGGCGATCCCGTTCGCCGTCTACGTGGCCGCGGTGATGCTGGGGCTGCCGCGGCTGGGGCGGTGGTTCTTCCGCACCGTGGACGCCGACGGGACCACGGAGTTCATCTTCGTGCTCGCCGCCCTCTTCGTGGCCTCGTACACGGCGCACTTCGGCGGGGTGGAGCCCATCATCGGCGCGCTGCTGGCGGGGCTGGCGCTGAACCGGCTGATCCCCGCGCAGGGCGCGCTGATGAGCCGCATCCACTTCGCCGGCAACGCCATCTTCATCCCCTTCTTCCTGCTGTCGGTGGGAATGCTGGTGGACGCGCGGGCGCTGCAGGGGCGCGCCGTGGGGATCGCCGCGGCGCTGACCGCCGGCGTGGTCGCGAGCAAGTGGCTGGCGTCGTTCGCGGCCGAGAAGGTGTTCGGGTGGACGGCGGACGAGGGCTGGACCGTCTTCGGCCTCACCGTCCCGCACGCGGCGGGGACGCTGGCGATCGTGCTCGTCGGCTTCGACGCCGGGCTGCTGGACCAGGCCGAGGTGAACGGCGTGGTATTGATGATCCTGGTGACCTGCCTGGCCGGGCCGTGGGCGGTGGAGCGCTATGGGAGACGGGTGGCGCTGCGCGAGGAGCAGCGCCCGTACGATCCGCGGGCCGCGCCGCGCCGCATCGTGGTCTCGCTCTCCAAGCCGGAGACGGCCGACACGCTGATGGACCTGGCGTTCATCCTGCGCGGCGCGGGGACCGACGAGCCGGTGCACCCGCTGATGGTGGTGCGCGGCGAGGGGAGCGACGCCGAGGCCGAGGCGGAAGTGGCCGAGGCGGAGAAGGTGCTGGCGCACGCGGTGGTGCACGCCGCGGCGGCGGAGGTGCCGGTGGTGCCGCTCACCCGCGTGGACCCCAACGTGGCCGCGGGAATCGCGCGCGGCGTGGCGGAGACGCGCGGGAGCCTGGTCGTGCTCGGCTGGAACGCGCGGCGTGGGCCGGGGCAGGCGCTGTTCGGCGGCGTGCTGGACCAGCTTCTCCAGCGCACCCGGCAGGCGGTGGCCGCGGCGCGGCTGACGCGCCCGGTGAACACGGCGGGGCGCGTCGTCCTGGTCCTCCCCCCGGCCATCGAGCGCCACCCCGGCTTCGGCGAGGCGCTGCGGACGGTGAACCTGCTGGCCACCGGCGCCGGTGCCCAGCTCGCCGCGGTCACCATCGGCGGCGAGCCGGAGCGGCTGAAGGCGCTGCACGCGCCGGTGAAGCCCGCGCTCCCCGCCGCGTGGGAGCGGGTGGAGGGGTGGGGCGAGCTGCTGGAGCGGGTGGGGGCGATGGTGCGGCCCAGCGACCTGGTCGTTCTGGCCAGCGCGCGGCGCGGGACGCTGGCGTGGCACCCGCGGCTGGTGCGGCTTCCCGAGCAGCTGGCGGCGCTGGTCCCCGGCTCGCTCCTCCTGCTCTACCCCGCCGAGCCCGAGCTGGCGGCCGACGGCGCGGCGCGGATCTCCGACACCGTGGCGCCGGAGCGCGTGGTGCGCCTGGGGGCGATGTCGTTCGTCGCGGCGGTGGGGCGGCTGCTGGAGGGGGTGTTCGATGGCGACGTGGCCCGCGAGGTGGCCAACGTGGTGGTGCGCAACGAGCAGCAGTTCTCGTCGGAGCTGGTGCCGGGCGTGGTGCTGCCGCACGTGCGGCTGAAGGGGCTGGCCCGGCCGGTGCTGCTGCTGGGCGTGAGCCGCGAGGGGGTCGAGTTCCCTCGCGCCCGGCACCCCGCCCGCCTCATCTTCCTGCTGGTGAGCCCCGCCGAGCGCGCCGACGAGCACCTGCAGATGCTGGCCGAGGTGGCCCGCCTGCTGAGCGCTCCCGAGCGGGTGCGGGAGATGATCGACCGTTTCGCCCCCGGAACCGAGCTGGACTGGCTGCATGTCGACGACTGAAACGAACCTGATCCTCCCCACCGCCGCGGACGTGCGCGCGGCCGCCGGGCGCCTGCGCGGGAACGCGAACGCCACGCCGGTGATGCACAGCCGCACGCTGGACGAGCGCGTCGGCGCGCGCGTCTACCTGAAGTGCGAGAACTTCCAGCGCGGCGGCGCCTTCAAGTTCCGCGGCGCCTTCAACGCCGTCTCCAGGTTGTCGGACGAGGAGCGCGCGCGCGGCGTGCTCACCTACTCGTCGGGCAACCACGCGCAGGCGGTCGCGCTCACCGGGCGGCTGCTCGGCGTGAAGACGGTGGTGGTGATGCCGGAGGACGCGCCGGGGCCCAAGATCGAGGGCACCCGCGGCTACGGCGCCGAGGTGGTGCTGTACGACCGCGCGGGACGATCGCGGGAGGAGATCGCGGCGGAGCTGCAGCGCGAGCGCGGAATGACGCTCATCCCCCCGTACGACCACCCCGACGTGATCGCCGGGCAGGGGACGGCGGCGCTGGAGATGATCGCCGAAACCGGCGCGCTGGACGTGGTGATGACGCCCTGCGGCGGCGGCGGGCTGCTGAGCGGCACCGCGCTGGCCGTGAAGTCCGCCGCGCCGGGATGCCGCGTTGTCGGCGTGGAGCCGGAGTGGGCGGACGACGCCACGCGCTCCTTCCGCACCGGCGAGCTGCACACCGTCCACAATCCCCCCACCATCTCCGACGGGCTGCGCACGCCGTCGCTCGGCCGCTACACCCTGCCGCTGGTGATGCAGAACGTGGACGAGATGCGCACCGTCTCCGAGTCCGACATCGTCGAGGCGATGCGCTTTCTGTGGACGCGGATGAAGCTGGTGGTGGAGCCGTCCGGCGCCGTTCCCGTGGCCGCGCTGCTGGCGGACCCCGGCGCGTTCGCCGGGAAGCGCGTGGGCATCGTCATCAGCGGCGGCAACGTGGACCTGGCCAGCGCCTGCGAGCTCTTCGCGCGCGGCGCGTGATCCCCTGAGCTCACACGGAGACGCGGAGGCGTGGAAACAAACGCCTCCGCGTCTCCGTATGTCGTTTGCTCGCAAGCTCTTCCGCTCTTCCCGAATCCTTTTTCCCTACCGAGATGCCCCTGATCGCCTGCCCCGACTGCGGCCGCGAGGTGTCTAGCGCCGCGCCGGCCTGCCCGCACTGCGGCCGCCCCATCCACGCGCTCACCGCAACGCCGCCATCCGCGCCGGTCGGCCCGGCCGCGCAGCCGAAGCCGATCGCGGGGATCGTGATCGCGTGCGTGCTGGGCGTGCTGACGCTCGTCTGGGCGCACGGGCACGCGGAAAACCCGGCGAACGAGGACACGCGGCAGATGTCGAACGCCGTCTATTCGTTCGGCTACGTGCTGCTGATGATCGGCGCGCTCATGAGCCTGGGCGGGCACCGCTGGGGAAACCGCATCGCCCGCGCCGCCTGCTGGATCACGATCCCGCTGCTCGTCATCCTCTTCCTGGTGATCCGGCAGGACCTGCTGGCGCGCCACGCGGGAGAGGGACTGCGCCCCGGCGTCGGGGCCTTCCTGCTGGCGGTGATGGGGTTCTCGCTGTGCCCATGGCTGCTTTACCTCTACCTCTTCCGGAAATCCAGGTACCCCTGAGCTCGACGGTCGAAACCGTCACGTGCATCCCCGCGACTCCAGCGCACGCGGACACGCTCTCAACTGCGTCATCGGGTGGATCTGGTGAACGACGAGCCGCCAGCACGTACCCGCGCCTGATTCGAAGCCGCTGATCAGATCGCGGAGAGACGGGCCTCCATCTCGCGCCAGATCGATATGTCGGAAATCTCCGACATATCGACGGGGCCAAATGAGAGGGTCCACCACGCCGCCGCGACGAGAAATCGGCGGGCGGACGCCAGCGCCCGTCCGCGCCCCACCATCTTCCGATGACGCAGTTTGCGATATGTCGGTGAGCGCCGATGCCGCGGAGTGAGCGGATCAGCCTCGCGCAGTTTGCGAGGCTTCCCGTAGTTGTTGCTGCGACTTCAGTCGCCGGTGCTCGGGCTGCGCCAGGACCTTTTCACTCCGCGTAAGCGGCCTGCCGGATCCGGCCGGCTCCGATCCGGCGTCACTCCGGCGCGGGTGCGGCCCAGGCGGTGGGAAAGAAGAGGTATACCTCGTCGCCCTGGTACCCGTTGATGTGGGAGCGGACGTGGAGGTAGAGCCGGTCCCCCACGACGGTTCCGACGTAGTCGATGGCGGGATCGTTCCCCCCGCGGACGGAGAACGACAGCACGTTCCCCTGCAGCGCCCACCTGCCGCTGAAGTACGATTCGTCGGTGATCTTGAGCCAGCCGAGGTCCTCCGGACGCCCGCTCGTGGCCACGGTCACCACCGTGCCGTTGGGATAGAAGCGCAGGTAGCTCCAGGGACCGAACTCCGTCCCCGGCACCCGCGGCTCGGAATGCCCGCTCTGGTACACCCCGTCGTACCGCAGCAGGTGCTCGCCCTCCGCGCCGGCGGGCCGGGCGGTCTGCGCGGCCGACGGCGCGGCGAGCGCGAGCAGGCAGGCGAGGATCGCGGCGGAAGCGGTGGAGAGGCGCATGGAAGACGAGTTTCGGAAGATGATGAAGACGGGCGGGACCTCAGGTCTCGCAGCCGTTGCCGATCTGGTTCACGTACTGCTGGAAGATCCCCGCGCGATCGACCGGGACCCAGACCGTCCGCGGAATCCCCCGCACCTCCGGCTCCACGTACAGCGCGACGCCCTCGTACTTCGAGTAGCGTACTACCTCGCCGTCCCGCAGCGGCCGCGGGAGCCCCCACCGCGTCATCCGCTGCCCCGCCACCCGGATCGGCGCGTTGCTCTCGTACCACGCGGCGCCCGCCGCGACCGGGGCGTCCGCGGGGAGCGGCAGCCGCAGCGGCGCGTCGCCACGCGTGGACGCCACCTCGGCCGCGTCGCGCCCCGGCAGGCGCGGAACGAAGCCGGCCTCCTCGCCGTATGCGGAGACGACCCAGCGGCCGTCCTCGCGCCGCCACTCCACCCACACGGGCGAGCCCGCCGCCCGGCCCGGCGCCACGAACCGCGTTCCGCGCACCCGCCGCCACGGACCGTCGCCGGCGTCGGCGAGCGTCCCCAGCATCACGCTGTCGCCGGAGTGGAACGAGTCGCAGACGGGGCCGCCGGGCGCCATGGCCGAGTCCGTCTGCGCGGCGGGAAAGCGCCAGACGGTGGGGCGGTCGCGCCCCTCCGGATACCGCCGCGTGACGACCCACGTCCAGTCGCCGCGCGCGGGAAAGAATCCCGGCGCATCACCGCCCAGCGCGCGCGCGAACTCGCGCATCGTCCGCTCCAGGCTCCACCCCGGCCGCGACCCGGAGAAGGCGCTGTCCTCCTGCGCCGCGGCGGAGGCCGGCCGGACCGCCAGAACGGCGAGGGTGGGGATGAGGATCGGAAGCGTGCGGACGCGCATCGTTCGGAGGAATGGGGATTCCGGTCACGGGATGAAGAGATCTCCTCCAAGAAGCGATCCATCCGCCGATCCGGCAAGCGGCGCGCCCGGCGGTTGCCCCGATTCCGCATCTCCGGTAACATCCGGGCTGAACCCGAACCACCCAGGGAGACTTCTCGTGCGACTTTCCATCTCCATCCGCTTTGCCCTGCCGCTGGCCGCCGCGCTCGCGGCCGCCGCCCCCGCCGCCGCGCAGGTGCGCCACGACGCGCCCGCGCAGCCCGGCCGCATCCTGAGCCCGCGCGACACCGCGCGCTTCGAGCTGGCGCCCAACCAGCGCGTGTACGTGGACTACGGCCGCCCGTCGGCCCGCGGCCGCCGCATCATGGGCGGGCTGGTGCCGTTCGGCCGCGTCTGGCGCACCGGGGCCAACGCCGCCACCACGCTGGTCACCGACGTGGACCTGCGCATCGGCAACGCCACCGTGCCGCGGGGGACGTACACGCTGTACACCATCCCCTCGCCCGGCGGGTGGACGCTGATCGTCAACCGCCAGACCGGGCAGTGGGGCACGCAGTACGAGCCGGCGCGCGACCTGGTCCGCATCCCCATGCAGGTCACCACGCTGCGCGAGCCGGTGGAGCAGTTCACCATCGCGCTGGAGCGCGGGCGGGGCGGCGCCCACACCTTGGCGCTGCAGTGGGAGCGCACGCGGGCGACGGTGCCCTTCCGCACGGTGGCGCCGGCCGCGCGCACCGGAGGGCGGCAGTGACGGAAGCGGGCGTCACGGCGGCGGAGTTCGGCGAGCCCTTCCGCCGCTTCGGCGAGCTGTTCGAGCGCGCGCGGCAGACGGATCTGCACGAGCCCACCGCCATGGCGCTGGCCACCGCCGACGCCGACGGGCGGCCCTCCGTGCGGATGGTGCTGCTGAAGGACTTCGACGAGGCCGGGTTCGTGTTCTACACCAACCTGGGGAGCCGCAAGGCGGGCGAGATGGCGGCCAACCCGTTCGCCGCGCTCTGCTTCCACTGGCAGCCCATGGAGGTGCAGGTGCGCATCGAGGGCCGCGTGGAGCCCGTCACGCCGGAGGAGGCGGACGCGTACTACGCCAGCCGTGCGCGCGGCTCGCGCATCGGCGCGTGGGCGTCGCGCCAGAGCACGCGGCTGGACTCGTACGACACGCTGGTGGAGCGGGTGAAGGAGGCCGAGGCCCGGTACGAGGGGCGCGAGATCCCCCGCCCGCCCTTCTGGTCCGGCTTCCGCGTGGTCCCCGACCGCATCGAGTTCTGGTTCGGCCGCCCCAGCCGCCTCCACGAGCGCGAGCTGTACACGCTGCGCGACGGGGGATGGACGAAAGAGCTGCTGTACCCTTAGCCCGTCCGCGCTCCGCATCTCCCGAACGAACCGCCGCGGCCGCCCGCGAACGATCACCTTGCTGATCCCGCGGAGCGGCCCTAGCGTGCAGGCGGCATCCCCGTCCGCCGCCCCTCCTCCCCCATCCCCGATTCCACGGAATGGCCGCACCTCCCCCCAGGGTCGAAGCATTCCTGGCCACACCCGATCCGGAACCATCGCCGCGTGTGACTTGGAACGCGCCGCCCCGGACTCCCGCGCCCAGGCGCGCGGCGCCCACCCCGCCCGGGACGCCCGGCGAGGTGGACCACCTGCGCCTGGTGAGCGCGGAGGCGTGCGACCTGCGCTCGGTGCTCCGGGCCATCCGGTCCGGCGACGCGCCCATGTCCGCCTACGCCGACTACATCGACCGCACGCGCGGGCAGATGGAGGACCTGATCGCGCCGCTGGTGGGCGACGACGCGATCCGGCACATCCAGAACACGTGGGAGCAGATGCAGGCCAACCGCCTGCTGCGCGACCCGCACGCCGAGTACGACGCGCAGGAGCAGCTGCAGCTGCTGGGGCTGCTGGACGCGCAGTGCCGGCAGATCGTCTACTGGACGGGCCTGCGGACCGTGCCCGAGCGGCTGAAGGACTGGCTGGAGCTCAGCGAGCCGGGGTACGCGATCCCCTTCCACGCGGTGTTCGAGGACGAGGTCCCCGACGCCGACGACCGGCAGAAGATCCTGGACCAGCTGGCCTGGAGCCCGTCGTTCCTGAAGGCGGCGGGCGGGATCGTGGACCCCGTCAGCGGGCTGGTCTACCGCTACGACAGCCGGAAGAGCGGCCTGCGGCAGGGCTTTTCTCTGGTGTACGTCCTCGGCATGATCGCCCTGGGCGTGGCGGTCGTGTGGGGGCTGCAGCAGCTTCCCCCGCTCGATGCGCGCCCGCTGGCGGACCTGGAGATCGGGTGGATGGCGGTGCTCGCCGGCGTGGTCGTGCATGGGGTGATCGCCATGGCGAAGGGGCTGCGCTCGCAGGGGGCGCTTCCGCCGGGGCTGCCGATCAACCGCTTCCTGATCCTGCTGAACGCGCGGCTGGGGTTCGTGCTGTTCCGCGTGGTCGTGGCGCTGATCGGGTACCTGGGGCTGGTGTACGCCGTTTCGGGATCGCCGCTGGCCACCGGCTTCGTCTTCAACGCGTTCCTGGTGGGATACAGCCTGGACAGCATGGTCGAGCTCTTCGGCACCACGCTGGACCAGCGCTCCGCCGCCCAGCTCGCCAACCTCCGCAAGCAGTTCGGAACGTAAGGCTGGCTGACGGCTCCCGCACCGGCGGCTGAAGCCGCAGCAACAACCACGGGAAGCCTCGCAAACTGCGCGAGGCTGTTCGGCTCGGCAGCCGGCTCCGGCTCCGGAGGATGCCTGCATTCATCCATCGCGTGATCGCGCGAAGTGCGCAGGATGACGTCGCCCCGGAGGCATATTGCCGCGCCATCCAGGTATCGTCCGCAGTCACGAGCGAAGCGAGCCGTCCCGTCCCCCAGGCAGTTTGGGGGGAGGGACAGGCTGTCCGGACGCGACGCAGTCGCGCCGGACAGCCAGGGAAAGGGCCCGCGGGGCCGTCGAAGCGCACCCATCTCCATTCCCACCCGATCGATCCATCGATGACCATCTCCCGAATCCCCCCGCCCCTGCTCGCGGTCGCGGCGCTCGCCGCGGTGGCGGCGTGCGCGTCGGCGCCGGCGCGGCCGGTGGCGGGCGTGGCGGGCGAGCCGCACCTGCGCAACGTGCGGCAGCTCACCTTCGGCGGCGAGAACGCGGAAGCCTACTTCTCGGCCGACGGGAAGCGGCTGATCTTCCAGTCCACCCGCCCCGGCGCCCGCCCGTGCGACGAGATGTTCACCATGGACACCCGCGGGGGCCATCTCCGCCGCGTGTCCACGGGCGCGGGGCGAACCACCTGCGGCTACCTCTACCCCGGCCGCGACCGCCTGCTGTACGCCAGCACCCACGCCGCCGACACCGCCTGCCCGCCGCGCCCCGACTACAGCCAGGGCTACGTCTGGGCGCTGTACGACTACGACATCTGGTCCGCCGACCTGCACGGCGGCGATCTGCAGCGGCTGACCGACGCGCCCGGCTACGACGCCGAGGCCACCATCTCGCCCGACGGCCGCACCATCGTCTTCACCTCCGTGCGCGACGGTGACCTGGAGCTGTACGCGATGGACGCCGACGGCGGCAACGTCCGGCGGCTGACGCACGAGCCGGGGTACGACGGCGGCGCCTTCTTCTCCCCCGACGGCCGGCGCATCGTCTACCGCGCCTCGCACCCGGCGGCGGCGCAGGCGGAAGCCGACTACCGCGGGCTCCTGCGCCAGAACCTGGTACGGCCGACCACGCTGGAGATCTGGGTGATGGACGCCGACGGGAGCAACAAGCGGCAGGTGACACGGCTGAACGCGGCCAGCTTCGCGCCTTTCTTCCACCCCGACGGGCGGCGGATCATCTTCAGCAGCAACCACGGCGACCCGCGCGGCCGCGAGTTCGACCTGTACATGGTGCGCGACGACGGCACGGGTCTGGAGCGCATCACCGCCTCGCCCGAGTTCGACGGCTTTCCCATGTTCAGCCCCGACGGGCGCCAGCTCGTCTTCGCCAGCAACCGCCACTCCGCCACCCGCGGCGACACCAACATCTTCATCGCCGACTGGGTGGAGACGCCCGCCATCGCAGCCGCGGGTGGGAGATGAACGGCCGTCCGATTCACATGCTCCGGGAGGTCCGATGTTTGAGCAGGGGAGGGGCTCGAATCTGAGGAGCATCGGCAAGTTCCGCCGGGTCAACTTTGGGCGGAATGATTACAAGACGATCCTGAAGAACCCGCACTATCACCGGATGCTCTTGCAGGCGAAGCGGGACAGCGAAGCAGGCAAGGGGATCGAGATGAGTCTTGGTGAATTCCAGCAGTGGCTTGGTCTTGAGTGATGACGATGATGAACCTCCACGAGCGCAGGGGGCCATGACTGAACTGAGGAACGTCGGCCGCTTCCGCCGGGTCAACTTCGGGCGGAACGACTCGAAGATGATCCTGAAGAATCCGGAGATCCGACGAAGGCTGCGCGAGGCGGAGCAGCGGATCGAGGCGGGCCTCGGTATCCGGATGAGCGTCGATGAACTCCGAGTTCGCTTCGGCGTCGCTCCGTGAGTCGGCCCACTTCCGGTACGATCCTCGGGCAGGACGGCTCGACAGAAGGTTTCATGGAGAGAAGCAGAGCAGCGGAGGAGGTCTCTCTGCTGCTCTGCTTCTCTGCATGAATCCTTCTGTTGTGAGCTTGGCTCTCGCGCGTCAGTCGCTCGACTCGGTCATGGCGGTGATGGCGGACTTGATGTTGCGCGTGAGCTGGGCCCAGATCTGCGGGCGCTGGTGCTGGGTGGCGTTCAGCATCTGCTCCACGTGCGCGGTGCCGCCCTGCTCGGCGGCGCGGCGCGCGTGGTCGGGTAGCGAGTAGGTGACGCTGGTGAAGATCTTCAGCGTCTTCTTCTCCTCGGCCGCCAGCACGCCGCGCGCGGCCAGCCCCGCCTTCACGCGCGAGCAGATGGTCTGCGCGGGGCTCTGGCTGCGCTGCTGCAGGATCCCGGAGACGAGGTCGTCCACCTTGGGCGCGTTCTGCACGGAGATGGAGATCACCCGCTCCAGCGACCCCTCGGGCCAGCCCACCTGCCGCTGGCCGGGAACCGCGTGCAGGTGCTCGGTCTTCATCAGCCCGAACATCGCCTTTCCGGGGCGCAGCTCCAGGCGGATGGCGCCGGCCTGCTCGTTGGCCAGGAACGCCGCGGCCATCAGGCTGGTGGCCAGCCCCTCGGCGTCCACCTTGTTGCCGGAGCTGAGCACCACCTCGCCGTAGCCCAGCATTCCCGCGGGCTTGCTGAAGCGGTCGCCGAAGAGGAGAACGCGCTCGCTGGGGGTGATGGCGAGCGGCGGGGCTGCGGTCTGCGGATCGGACATCGGTCGGGAATCCTGGTCGTGCGGAGCGGAACCGGCGGTGGACGGAGGGGGATAATTCACCTGTTTACGCCCCTCTGCAAGCCCTCCGGACCGCAGGTCTCACGCGGAGACGCGGAGCCGCGGAGAACTCCGTTCGGCGGTGAGTTCTCCGTGTCTCCGCGTCTCCGCGTGAGATTTCTTTTCTTCAGTTCTCCGGTCCGCGCGGGGTCGCGTCGACCAGGCGCCCCTCCACGCGGGGGGAGATGGCCTCGCCACGCGCGTAGGCGGCGGTGAGCGCGTCGAAGGCGGCCAGCTTCAGGTCCGGCCCCGGCGGCACCCTGCTGATCGCGCGCTGGATGAAGGTGTAGCCGTCGCCGCCGCCGTACATGTAGTCGGGGACGGCCACCACGTACACGCTGTCGTCCGCCAGCGGCGCCCAAGAACTTCCGCGCTGCACCTGCACGTCCAGGATGCGCTGCCCCTCGGGCCGGCTGCGGTCGAAGCGCACCTTCATCCCCGAAACCTGCAGGAAGCGCCCCTCGCCGCGCCCGCCGCTCACGGAGCGCTCCAGCACCGTCTCGCGCAGGTCACGCCCCCGCAGCGACACCAGCCCCACGCGCGTGGGAAAGCCGAAGGTGCGCGCCAGGTGCTCCCAGCGCACCTCGCCGCCGAACGCGTCGTCGATGCGGATGGCGCCGCCGTTCAGCACCGCCACGTCGGCGGGCATGGTGGGATACACCGTGCGCATCTGGTCCGCCAGCCAGTTCCCCCACGCGCTCTCGGCGTTGCGCACCGTCTCCTCGCTGGCGTCCATCAGCGTGTCGGCGCGGCCGATCGCCACGTCCATGAACGGCACCTTCTGCCGCAGCCGCGCGGCCCACGCCTCGCTCACCTGCCGCTGGTAGCCCGGGTCGACGGCGATCCGCTCGTCCACCTCCACCGCCTCGGCGCGCGCAATGCCCCGCCGCCCCTGCCGCGACAGGGTCACGCGCCAGATGCCGCGCGCGTTCGACTCGCCCTTGGTGATGAGCGCGGTGCCGTCGGTGAGCGGGTCGGAAAGGCGGAAGTGCTCGTGCCCGCCGCAGATCCACGCGAAGCGCGGGTGAGTGCGCCGCAGCCGGCTGATCTCCCGGTCGGTGTCGTGGGTGAGGTGCGTGAGGCCCACGATGACGTCCGCGCCGCGCGACTCCAGCCCGCGGATCATCCGCTCCGCGTCCTGCACGAACGCCGAGTCCGGCCGCGCCCAGTCGCGCGGGGAATCGAGGAAGGTGAGGGTGAAGATGCCCAGCTTCAGCCCGCCCGCGGTGGTGATGACGGTGTCGCGGCCCACGCGGCGGTCCGCGGCGGTGTCGCCGGTGGCGAAGACGACGTTGCCGGCCAGCCAGGGAAAGCGCGACGCCTTCACCGCCTCGGCCGCCATCCCGGGGCGCCGCTCGTCGAACTCGTGGTTGCCGGGGACGAACACCATCGGCGCCACGCCGGCCAGGTAGTTCAGCGCGTCGATCATCTGCAGCCCCGCGAAGTAGCGGCTTTCCAGCGAGGGGGCGATGGCGTCGCCGGCGTGCAGCACCAGCACCTCCTCGCCGCGCGCCCTGGCCTGCGCGGCCAGGGTCACCACGCGGCCGATGCCGCCGGCGCGCCCGTTCTCCACCGCGTCGATGCGGTAGACGTCGTTCAGCTGCAGCACCGTCACCGCCGGCGCGGACCGCTGCGCATCCGCCGACGATGCTGCCGCGGCGAGGGCGAGCGCGGCGATGATCGCGGCGCCGCGGAGTCGGGAAGTCAGGTCGGGCATCTCGGGATCGATCGATGGGAACGACGGGCAAAGGAGCGCGGGGAGGATACGGCGCGGCGGCGGGGGAACACAAGCCGCCCGCGCGGCGCCGCATCCCGCGCGTGTGGGGAAGATTTACGTTGTGCGCGGCGGAGGGGACGATTAGCGTGGTCCCCATCTCCCGTCCGTCCCCATCCCCTCCGGAGGACCCCGATGTTCCACGAGTTCCGGAAGTTCGTCGCCCGCGGCAACGTGATGGACCTGGCGGTCGGCATCGTCATCGGCGCGGCGTTCAGCGCGGTGGTGAAGAGCTTCGTCGACGACATCCTGATGCCGCCGATCGGGAAGATGACCGGCGGCGTGGACTTCAAGAGCCTGTTCGTCTCCCTGGACGGAAAGCACTACCCGTCGCTCGAGGCGGCGAAGGCGGCGGGCGCGGCCACGGTGAACTACGGCGCGTTCATCAACAACCTGATCGCGTTCGTGATCGTGGCCTGGGCCGTGTTCCTGATCGTGCAGGGGTACGACCGCCTGCGCCGCAGGGAAGCCGCCGCGCCCGAGCCGGACCGCCGCGACTGCCCGTTCTGCCGCGAGAGCATCGCGCTGGCCGCCACGCGCTGCCCGCACTGCACCGCCGAGCTCGCGCCCGCCATCGCCCCGGCGTCGTAAACTCCCGGAAAGCAGGGCCTCACGCGGAGACGCGGAGACGCGGAGAGCTCATCTCCGCGTCTCCGCGTCTTTATGTGAAACATCCTGTTTCGGGAGATGGGAAATCCGGCACGAGAGATGCTAGGCGAGTGTCCCGCTTCGATTTACGTCCATCCGTCCGGAGGGGGCCATGGGCACGATGATCGAGATCGGACGCTACGCGCTGGAGAGCTTCGAGGTGCTGTTCGCCCTGGCCGCCACGGGGCTGCTGGGGATCGGGTTGATCCACGCGCGCCAGGCGGAGGCCAGCCGGCGGGACCCGGCGGGCGAGGCGGCGGCGCGGGAAGGCTGAGCGCGGTCCAGGCCGGGCGCGGCGGGCGGCACGGAAACCGCCGCGCCAGAGCCGGACCGCCGCGACGCCGGACCGGCCCGCCGCCGGGTCAGGCAAACTCCAGGTCGAGCGCGGCGTCGGAGAACCACTTGGCGAACGCCTGCGCCGCCACGGGGTTGCGCAGGATGGCCCACATCACGTGCTCCTGCCATTTCATCAGGTCGCGGCGGCCGGCGTGGCCGTTCACCAGCTTCATCACCTCCACCTGCTCCGCTTCGGCGGTTTCCCACACGGGCATCAGCGCGATCTCGTCCTCGACGGCGATGCGGTGCTTCATGGCATTCTTGTCGATGTCGCTGTCGGCCTGGAACGTGCCCTTGTCCACCTTCACCACCCCGGGGCGCTCTATCCCCAGCGTGGGGTGCGGCGTGATCCCGTAGTCGAACCCCTTCTGCTTCAGCACCTCTTCCAGCGACTTGTCGTCCTTGTTATAGGCGAAGAACGGGCAGAAGTTGGCGTCCAGCTTCCTCATCCACTGCAGGTTGAAGCCCACCACCCGCTCCAGGATCAGCGGCGTGCGCGACGAGTACGAAACCGCCGGCACGTCTTCCAGCAGGTCGTCGTCCACGTCGGCGATCGTCCCCTTTCCCAGGTTGGCCACGTTGTCGTCGAACACCCACGCCTTCCCGAAGCCGTTGGCGGCGGCGTGGCGCAGCGCGCAGTGCCGGCTCATCGACATTCCGAAGCCGCCGCGCACCGCGAGCAGGTACACCCCCTGCTTCGCAGCCTCCTTGATGGACAGCTCCTTGGCGTAGCGGAGCGCCTCGCCCGCGTCGACCACGAAGATCACGGCGCGGCCGGCGCCGCCCTTCACCAGGCCGCCCACGAACAGCTCGCCCGACCAGAACACCTGCGCCAGCCAGGAGGCGCGGTTGGAAGAGATCACGTATACCGGCGGATTCTTGAACTTTGTGAAGTCGATCGGCACCACGGCCGTGCAGCGGGCGCTTGCCCCCATGACGCGGCGGGTTTCGGTGAGCATGTAGTCGAGCAGGCGCAGCGCCAGGGTGCCGCGCGGGATGGACATGGGCGGGGGCGAGTACTGCGTGGAGATGGACTTGGGCGCGCGGGCGTGCGCGAGCACCGCCTTCGGGTCCACCACGATCAGGGTGGGAGTCTTCTTCCTGCCTTTCTGCAGCGGGCACTCCTTCGCCCGCGCCACCGGGTCCGCGTCCTCGCCGTACAGGGTGGGGTACAGCGACTCGTCCCAGACGTCGTCCTCCGCGGGGTCCACGAAGCGCACCCCCGAGAAGTGCGCCGGGTTGGGCGTGTGGTAGATGCTGACGGCGGGGTCGTGCTCGACGTTCTCCCGGTTGTCGCCGTCGCGGTACACCACCACGGGCCGCCCGTAGTGATTCTGTACCGCGTGCCCCGACACATCGGTGTCGCCCCACAGCACGTAGTCCAGGAAGCGGTTGGCCAGCAGCGCGGCGCACCCGGGCCGGTTGGCCCGCCCCGCGGCAATCTCGGAGGCGGAGTACTGCAGCCACACCACCCACGCCGCCAGCGGCACCCCATTCCCGTTGGCGGGGACGGCGTTCTTCATCTGCGAGCGCCACAGCTTGCGGATGGCGTCGGCCTCGCCACCCGCCTGCGGGGCGATCCCGCCCACGCCGGCCAGCCCGGGCGCGGTGGTGACGGCGGTGGTCAGCGTGGCCAGGTCGTCGTTGGGCCCGGCGAAGAGCCGCGACGCCAGATAGGTGGCTACGTCGCGGCGGACGTCGCGCGCGTGCGTCTCGTTGTTCACCAGCTTGCCCAGCGAGGCGGCCACGGCGTGGAAGAAGCAGTCGCCCCCGCCGGGGGTGCGCAGGGGGATGGCAATGCGGGGCATGAGCGGTCTACCCTTCCGCCGGACCGCTCCACCCCGCGCCCGCGCCCCGGCGGATGCAATCCGCCAGCCGCGCCAGCTTGGCGTCGGCGTCGAGCCGCGGATCGGCCAGCACCGCGTGCGCCCACGCGAAGGCCGGCGGGTGCGGGAAGCGGTAGCCGAAGCGCACGCGCAGGTGCGCGAACGTCGTCATGGCGTCGCGCCCGGTGAGCCCCGCGCCGCGGGCCGTTCGCAGGCCGTCCACCAGGTCGTCCAGGAGTTCGGCGTCGGAAACCCCGGCGCAGCGCGAGGGCCAGGCGCGGCGCAGCCCGGGGAGGAGGGCGCGAGCGAAGCGCTCGAGCGCGGCCGCCTCGATGCGCGCGGCCTGCTCGTCGCGGATGGTCAGCATTCCGTGCCTCAGGCGAAGAGCAGGTTCTGCCCGTGCAGGTACGTCCACGCCTCCGACGTGTCGTAGTTCGGCTTCACCGCCGGCATGTGCCCACGGATGTCGGCCACGGTGATCAGCGCGCGCCCCACCCGACCGCGGATCGCGCTCCAGCTGCGCAGGATCAGCACGAAGTGGCGATAGTGGAAGCTCTGCCGGCCGGTGACGGCGCGGTTCACCGCGAAGCGCACCACCATGAACCGGGCCGCCTCGGAGATCACGAAGATCAGCAGCTTGAGGTACTTCTCCTTCTGGGTGGTGTTCACCGTGGCCCACGTGGCCGAGTCGATGATGGCGTCGCGGATCTCGCCGCGCGACACGGTGTCGGGCGCGGCCATGTCGTTGTAGTTCTCGGACGAGAGCGCATGCCACGCGGTGGCCACCGTGTTGCGGAAGGCGACGATGTACAGGTCGGCGTTGCGCACCTGGAACTCCGCCGAGTCCTGCGCGTCCAGCCGGATGGCCACCGAGGTGGTTCCGCCGGTGCCCACCTTCTTCAGCAGCGTGTCGAGCAGGTGCCCGTAGTCCGACGGGCGGCCGATGTCCACCAGGATGTCCGGCAATGGTTCCTCCACGTGTTCGTTGGGGCCCGGCGGCTTTGGCGCCGGGCGGTGTCGTTCCGCGGTGTCAGTTGCTGGCGCCCGGGGTGAAGAAGGAGACGCTGGGCGTTTTCCACTGGGCCGCGCCGTTGTTGTCCTGCGCCGCGTACTCGACCACGCGGAAGGTTACGTCGGGGCGCAGCTTCTTGAAGACGGCCTTCACCTGCACCAGCGTGTTCTTCAGGCAGCTGCTGCAGCAGTCGCGCTCGGTGGCCAGGGTGATGACCGCCGCGCCGCTCACCATCTGCAGGTTGTCGAAGATCAGGTTGTAGAAGAGCTTGGGCTCGGTGTGGTTGCGGTGGTTCACGTCGGTCTGCGAGATCCACGTGGGCTCGGGAACCACGGGCGCCACCTCGAGCACCGCCTGCTGGTTGCGCGTGAACGCCGAGTTGGCCGAGGTGGCGTAGTATACGTCGGGCTGCAGGTGCGTGTTGTGGTAGTCGACCACCACGATGCAGGCGTTGTGGTCCAGCGGCACGTACGTCTTCTTGTTGCGCGCGAGATGGTTGATCTGCTCGCGGAAGGTTTTCAGCTCCAGGGTCACGTCGTCTACGGGCGTTGGCATCTCTCCCTCCGTGAAGATGAACGCGGGCTCGCCCCGCGCACGATCGGGCGGAAGCTCCGCCCCCGTCACTCCCCGCCCACCAGCCGGAACACGGCGATCTCGCGCGGCGCGGGCGCGTCCGGCACCGTCTCCCCTTCGTCCAGCACCAGCTGCCGGTCGTCGGCGGCGAAGTCCGCCGTCTTCAGCCAGCTGGTCCACCCCAGCCGCGAGCCGCCGCCCAGCGCCGCCGCGGGAACGGCGTCCCTGGCGACGACCAGGCGGAGGGTGAACTCCAGGTCCAGCCCCACCCAGAAGCGCACCAGCTCGCAGAGCGGGAGATACGCCGTCCCCGTCGGCAGGAAGTCGCGGAGGCGGGCGTCGTCCAGCGGCCCGATCTCCAGCTCGAAGGCGGCCTGCTGGTCCCACATGCGCGTGCCCAGCACCGCGTCGCGCCCCAGCCCGCGGCTCTTTCCCGTCACCCCGATGCGCGTGCAGTCGTCCGCCTCCAGCGCCACCCATCGGCCGCGCAGCTGGTGGCCGCGCACCCGCACGCCGAAGTAGTCCTCCAGCAGCGTCTCCAGCCCCCGCATGGACCGCGGGCGCTGGGAGAACAGGCCGGCGTAGGTCAGCAGCGCGCGGTCGGGGATCCCTCGGGCCTGCATCCGCCCGCGCAACCCGCGCGTCCCCAGTCCCACCAGCGCGAACAGCGCGTCGGCCACGCGCGTGGTCTCGGGGGCGCCGGTGGCCAGCGAGGGGCGGTGCTTCTTCCGCGCGGCGTACAGCAGCTCCACCAGGCGGTGGTTGAAGACGTCGAGGAAGGCGCGCGACGCCACGTCGCCGCGCGCGCTGCGCTCGATCACCAGCTCGGTCAGCGGGCGCGGAAGCGGGCCGGAGAGCCCCGCCAGCCCCATGAAGTCCACGGTGACGCGGAAGGGCCCGCCCTCTTCCTCCGGCTCCTGCACCGACGCCAGGTCCGACGCGGGGAAGCCGAGCGACACGCGCGAGCTGAAGCGCACCGCGGCGGACAGCTCGCTCCCCGCGATGGTGCGGTCGGGCGGCGTTTTGCCGCGCCCCCGCGCGGCCTCGGCGCGGCGGCGGTGGACGACCTCGAGCAGGCGCACCGCCTGCAGGAAGTCGAAGCGCGGCGCCTCGTCGGGGTCCAGCAGCCGCTCGGCCGCGGGACGGGTGGCCCCCCGGCGCTCGGTGGCCACCGTCAACGGTCCACCCGGGTGCGAGGAACGCTCACCCCCGGGCGGGTGGCGCGGCCGCGGGGCGACGCGGAGGTCGGCATGGGAAATCGGGGATGCGGGTTCGGCATCAGGGAAAGCGGCGCGAGCTACAGGACGGGCTGCTCGCCGGCGATCGGCGGCCAGCGCTTCCACTCGCCCTCGCGCTGGCGGCTGCGGATTACGGTCTGCGTGAACGAGTTGATGGAGGTGTACAGCGCCAGGAAGCGCGCCAGCACGGCCCCCATCAGGAAGCCGCTGCCGCCGGCGAAGCGCTCCTCGTCCAGCGTCAGCGACACCTCGGTGCCGCGGCACAGCCCCCGCCAGTCGCCCTCGCCCGCGCGGCGGACCACGCGCCGCGTGCGCATCTCCATAAGCCCGTCCACCTGCTGCCGCGCGGACGGGCTGCCGGCGCCGTACAGCGACAGGATCTCGCGCAGCGCGTTCAGCGCCGCCGGGCCGCCGTCCAGCAGCGAGAGGTGGTTCAGGGAAAGGGTGGAGACCAGGCGCCACATCGTCGCGCCGCCCAGCGGCGGGTCCTGCTGCTGCGTGGGCTGGTGCAGCACGCGGATGCGGTGCAGCGGCGCCTCTTCCTCGATCTGCAGCAGGTCGCCGGGCTGCAGCTGCTCGGCCAGGCGGCGGTTGGTGCAGAGCGTGTCGGCCCACACCGTGCGCTCGTCGGGGAGCGTGGGGTTGTGGTCGAGATCGACGAAGGCCACGTGCAGCTCGGTGCCCGGCAGGTCGCGGCGGCGGGTGGGCACGCGGCGCGTGTACCAGTAGGCGCGCTCGCGGCGGCCGTGGCGGAACGAGTAGAACGGCGCCAGCTCGCGCGACTCGGCCGCCCCCTCGTTGGTCGCCGTGACGCGGATCACGCTGTGGATCTCGGTGCTGTGCTCGCGCCGCGCGTCCGCGACGAGCCGGTACTCCGCCGTGCGATGGTCCGGGCGCAGCGGCTCGCTGGGCTTGCGGAAGAGGTTGATGACGGGCGTGCAGCCGAGGCGAAAGTTCTGCGCGCCCACGTTCAGCCACTCCGGCGGCTTGCGGTCCAGCAGCAGCACCAGGTCGCGCGTCGCGGCCGGCGGGCAGCGGTCGAGCCCCACCACGTCGAAGAAGAAGAACTTGCGCGGGAACGCGAAGTACTCCTGCACCAGGCGGTAGGCCGATTCGGCGTGCTTCGGGAAGGGCAGCACCTCTTCGTCGCGCCCGAAGCCGACCAGCCGCACCGCGTCGGCGCCCAGCTCCACCGGCTCGCCGTCGCCGCCGGGGACGATGAGCGCGCCCACCAGGTTGCCGAAGATCAGCTCGAAGAGCGTGGCCGCGCTGCGCATCTCGGCGTTGATGTAGAAGCGCAGGCGGTCCGGCTCGCACAGCGGGTCGCCGGGGTCGGTCAGGCGGATGCGCAGCACGGTGCGCACGTTTGCCGGCACGCGCAGCCGGTCGTGCGCCTCGAAGCCGGCGTAGTCGACGGAGAGCGGCCAGAGCGTGACCGGGTAGCAGGTGCGGAAGCGGCACGGCAGCCCCTGCGCCGTGTTGGCGAAGACGGGGGTGTGCTCCTTCAGCAGGTGCCCGGTGGTCAGCTTCCCCTGCAGCGGGTCCACCTCGAACGAGGCCACGCTGAGCGAGGGGATGGGCGACAGGAAGTGGGGATACAGGATGCCGAGCAGCGCCGCGGCGACCTCGGGGAACTCGTCGTCGATGGAGCGCTGGATGCGCGCGGTGAGGAACGCGAAGCTCTCGATGAGGCGCTCCACGTGCGGGTCCGGGCTCTCGTCCAGCCCCAGCTCCAGGCGCCGCGCCACCTTGGGGTAGCGGTGCGCGAACTCGGTTCCCGCCTCGCGCAGGTAGCCCAGCTCCGCCTGGTAGTAGGCCAGCAGCTCGTCCGCGTCGCGCGTGCTCATGCGTGTTGGGTTCCTGCGTGGTGGATGGACTGCGTAACTGCCAGACTGCTGTCTGCTGACTTCTCGACTGCTGGCTTCTGGACTGCTCGGCTGCGTAGCTGCTTCGGCTCCATCACTCCAAGCCGACGGTGCGCGAAGCCTCCCCCCGTGGGCCCTCCCCCCGCGGCTGGGGCCGCGTACCCCCTCCCGATGACGGGAGGGGTAACTTCGATGGCGGCGCGCGTGGCCCGAGCCAGCACCCACGCGCTTCCACACTTGGGTCGCGCCGATGTCATCACCGCGCCGCGGTGCTCGCCCAGCTACCTCTCCCGGTACGGGAGAGGTGGACGGCCTCGGCCGGCCGGAGAGGGCGCGATGCCGCGGGAACGAGCCGCCGCCCCTCCTCGCGATCAGCTCGTCGATCCCCGATCTACCTTCCCCCCACCCCCAGCCCCACGAAGCTCACCGGCTCCATCACGTCGCCGACCACGATCATGGCGTCGACGCGGACGGTGAGGCGGCGCTCCTCGTCCGGGCCGGCGGAGCGCTCGACCGCGACCGTCACCTGCTTCAGCCGCGGCTCGTACGCCGCCACGGCGCGGCGCACCTCCTCGGCGATCAGCTTGTGGGCGCCGGTGTCGCGCGTCTGCAGGTGGCCGAAGTCCGGCAGGCCGTACTCCAGCGTGGTGCGCTCGCGCGTTTCCAGCACCTCCGCCGCCAGCGCGCACCGGGTGTTCAGCAGGCGCTCCAGCTCGCGGCGCACGGAGACGCGAAGCTCCTGCGGGTCCAGCACGCGCGCGGGGTCCTGCTCGCCGCGCGACCGGTGGTCCATGTCCACCAGCCGCTCGAAGAGCAGGGCCCGCGCGCCGCGCAGGCGGCGGGCCTCGCGCACCTCAGAGCGTCTTGTTGGCGGTCACGTCCCAGCTGCCCGAGACGGTGCCCTTCTGGCCGCTCTCCTCGTTCTGCCCCGTGTAGTCCCACTTGATCGAGGCGTAGTTCAGGCTCAGGCTCTCCACCGGCTTGTCGCCGCCGCCGCCGCCCACGGAAACGGAGGAGATGAGCACGTCCTCGAGCGTGTACACGATCAGCGGCAGCACCTTGCCGCCGTCGTTGCGGCCGATGGTGATGGTGACCGCGGCGAGGTTCGTAGCCTCGCAGCACTTCTGGTTCAGCAGCGGCGTGGAGTTGTCCAGGTACTTGGTGATGTGGAAGTCCTGGTGGATGGGCCGGCCGCTGGTGCGCTCGGTGTTGGTGATGTCGCCGGTGATCTGCTGGCTCACGCCGTGGCTGTAGCTCAGCAGCTCGATCTGGTCGGCGTAGCCGTCGATCTGGCTGGTCCCCGGCACGCCTTCGATCTTCACCATGATTACGTCGGGCATAGCTCCCTCTCAGGCAATCGTTCGGGTTCAAGCATCCCCGCGGAAAAGTGCGGGAGTGCGGAAGTGCGTGAGTGCGCCTGCATCAGCCCGCGGGGCGCCGTCCGGTGTCGTACTTTCGTACTTTCGTACTCCGCCCGGAACGGCGTCTCCCCGCGCGCCGGGGCTTACGCCGCGGCCGGCGGCGGCAGCTCGGCCACCAGGCGGATGCTGGCGGTCAGCTCCTCGAGCTGGAAGTGCGGGCGCAGGAACACCGTGGCGTTGTAGGCGCCCGGCTTCCCCGGGATCTCGGTGACGTCCACCCGCGCCTCGCGCAGCGGGAAGCGCGCCTTGGCGCTCTGCGGCGCGTCGTCGTTCAGCAGCACGTACTCGGCGATCCAGTCGTTCAGGTACTTGGAGATCGACGACTTGCTGGAGAACGAGCCGATCTTGTCGCGCATCATCACCTTCAGGTAGTGCGCGAAGCGGCTGGCGGCCATCAGGTACGGCAGGGTGGCCGACAGGCGCGCGTTGGCGTTCGCCTGGTTGGTGCTGTACGCCTTGGGCTTCTGGGTCGTCGCCCCGCCGAAGAAGGCGGCGTAGTCCGTTCCCTTGCAGTGGCAGAGGGAGATGAAGCCCAGGTCGCTGAGCTCCTTCTCGCGCCGGTCGGTGATGGCGATCTCGGTGGGGCACTTCAGCGCCACGTCGCCCTCGTCGGTGCGGAAGGTGTGCGCCGGCAGCCCCTCCACCACGCCGCCGCCCTCCACGCCGCGGATGGCGGCCGTCCAGCCGTACTGCGCGAAGGCGGTGGTGATGCGCAGTCCCAGCGCCCACGCCGCGTTCCCCCACAGGTACTTGCCGTGGTCGCGGCCGTCCACGTCTTCCCTGAAGTTCAGCCCGTCGACCGGGAGCGTGTCGGGGCCGTAGGGAAGGCGGAGGAGGATGTGCGGGAGGACGAGCGTCACGTAGCGCGAGTCCTCGGTGTCGCGGAAGCTGCGCCACCCCACCAGCTCGGTGCTCTCGAAGAGCTTGGCCAGGTCGCGCGGCACCGCCAGCTCGGTGAAGCTGTCCATGTCGAACAGCCGCGCGCTGGCGCCGGCGATGAAGGGCGCGTGCGCGGCCGCGGCCACCTCGCTGACCTTGTTCAGGAAGGCGACGTCCTGCGGGTGGCGGCCGAACTCGAAGTCGCCCAGCAGCACCGAGTACGGGTTGCCGCCGAAGGTGCCGTACTCTTCCTCGTAGATCTTCTTG
The DNA here is from genome assembly GCF_035474595.1 of Longimicrobium sp. Classification (NCBI taxonomy): domain Bacteria; kingdom Pseudomonadati; phylum Gemmatimonadota; class Longimicrobiia; order Longimicrobiales; family Longimicrobiaceae; genus Longimicrobium; species Longimicrobium sp. Next base: position 42,789 of record NZ_DATIND010000044.1, on the reverse strand, counting down.
AACAGGTTGCTCTGGTCGAACTCGACGGCCTTGTCCAGGTCCTTCTGCAGCTCGTCGCGCGTCGCGTTCAGCACGCGCAGCTTCAGCTGGGTGCCGGTGTCGGTGCCCATGACCAGGTAGAACATCCCCCGCCAGGTGGCCTCGAGCTTCTGGAACTGGGCGTCGTGCAGGATGGCGTTCAGCTGCGCGCCGATGGTCTCGTCGATCTCGGCGATACGCTCCTGGATGGCGGCGGCCAGGTTCTCCTTCTTCTGGATGTGCTGGTCCAGCACCTGGGCGGCGTACTCGCCCACCAGCGAGCGGGCGATCTGCACCTGCACGGGGTCGCGCGCCATCCGTCCCTCGCGCACGATGCGGTCGAGGACGGTGACATCCTCGGTGGCGGCTCCGCCGGCCGCGGCTTCGGTCTCGGACATGATCTCGGTTCTCCGGTTCGAATGGGGGTCAGTCGGTGGATGCCGCTTACGCGGTGGCCTCGGCGGGCTCGCCGGCCGAAAGCTGCTTGATCTCCTTCAGCTCGTCGTCGCTGGCGGCCGAGAGCTGCTTCTCCAGCTCGTCGTTGCCGTCCAGCTTGGTCAGCAGGTCGCTGAGGCGCTGGCGCTGCTCGTACAGGCGGCGCAGCGACTCCACCTGCTGCACGATGGAAAGCGGGCCGAAGTCGTCGATGCTGCTGAAGCCCAGCTCCACCTGCAGGTTCCCCTCGCCGGTGATCCGGTTGGGCACCGAGAGCGCCAGGCGCGTCCCGGACTTGGCCATCACCTCGTTGATGTTGTCGCGGTCGACCTCCACGAACTTGCGCTTCTTCAGCGCCGGCAGCGGCTTCTCGGGGTGGCCCGACAGGTCCGCCATGATCCCCATGACCAGGGGCAGGCTCTTGCGCTGGACGGCGCCGCCGAGCTCCAGGTCGTACGTGATCTGGACGCGCGGGGGGCGGACGCGGTCGAGCTTGTGCTGGATGCTCTCCTTCATGGGGCTGCTCCTTTGGGGCAGGGCGGTAATGATCGCTTCCCCTCACGATGTTGAGGGTCGGCAGGGGGGACACCGGTGTGAAGGAACTGCCGGGCGGCTCTCGGGCCGCCCCCGTCAGCGCTTGGTCTCGTCCACGAGCCCCAGGAACACCCGGAGCGTCTTCAGGTCGTAGCCGTCGCGCAGGAACTCTTCGATCAGGTCGGCCAGGCTCTTGCCGCCCCACGCCACGGCGCGGCGCACCAGGTACGGGGTGGGCGAGTGCGGCTCGGTGCGCATCAGGTACTCGGCGGCCTCGCCCAGGCGGCGGTAGGCCTCTTCGCGGCTGTTCACCGGCCCGGCGGCGCGCGGCGCGAAGGCGGGCGGCGCGGGCACCAGCGCGGGTGCGTCCATCGGCTCCTCCGTGGGGGCTGCGGGTTCGGGCGCCGACGCCGCCCAGGCGGGAAGGCTGGGGACCGCCGCGGCGGCCTTGCGCGCCGTTTCCGACGCGGCCCAGGCGGGGAGCGCGGCCGACACGGCCTCCACCCGGCGCGCCTCGGCCTCGTCGGCGGCCCAGGCGGCCACCTGGCGCAGCGTCTCGAGCAGGCGGCCCAGCGTGGGGCCGTCCTTGCCCAGCCGCGCGTCCAGGATCTCCTGCAGCCGCGCCGCCGCCGCGTGCGCGCCCGCCGTGTCGGCCGCCAGCGCGCCGTAGAAGGCCGCGGGGGTGAGCGAGACCGAGGCGGCGAAGCGGGTGCGCGTGGGCCCCTCGGCCGCTTCCGGCGGCGGGTCGCCCCGCCGCGGCGTCGGCGCGGGCGCGCCCTCGGCCCTGGCCTCGCGGCGCAGCGCCTCCTGCAGGTCCGCCCAGTCGTAGCGCTCGCTGTCGGCCGTCTCCGGCGCGGTGATGGGGACCAGCGTCAGGAGGATGCTGAGCTTCTCGTTCACCCACACGAAGGGCGCGTTGCGGGCGTCGGCGTCGTCGGGCTCCAGCGGCGGGAAGAGCGATTCCCACTGCGCCTGGCACATGGCGGCCATCAGCGCCATCGCGTCGCGGGCGCCGCCGAAGCCGCGCTGGCGGATCCACGCCTCCATCAGCCACGCGGCCACCTGCAGGTCGCGCGAGCGCTTCTCCAGCACCTCCAGGCAGAGCGCGGCCACGCCGTTCCAGTCCGCGCGCTTCAGCTCCCGCGTCCACTGCCCCTGCGGCACGGTGGCGTCGTCCTCGCGGCGGGCCTCGCGGAGCTGGCCGTACACGGGGTCGTAGCGCAGCCACTCGCCCGCGGGCTTCTCGGCGGAGATCGGGCGGGTGAAGCGCTCGATGTCCATCCCCGTGGTCTCCATCACCGCGCTCATCGCCCCGCCTCCTTCCACCACCCCAGCAGCCGCGTCCACCAGCGCATCGCCGCCGACGGCGCGGTCCTCTGCCCCGCAACCGCGTCATCGGGAGATCGGGAGCGATCCATCCCCCCATCAGTCCACTTTGTCCTTCCGTTGGCCGATGCAACCATCTGGTCGCCGCCCCGGATCCCCCCCTGTCCCCTGTCCCCCGTCCCCTCTCCCCTGCCCCCGCGCAGCGCCGGCGCGTACGGCGGGAACGCCGGCAGCGCGCGCTCGGCGCCGGTCACGGGATCGCGCAGGCGGACGCGGACGAAGACGCGCGCGCGCTCGGGGGAAAGGGTGCTGTCCACCACGACGGGGACGGTGGGGATGGAAAGGGCGAGCATGTGGCGCTGGCGGGCCGGGGTGGAGCCCAGTTCGGCGCCGGTCGCGCCCAGGGTGGAGATGAGGCGCAGCAGCGCCCAGTCTCCCCCGAAGCTCCACGACACCTGGCGGTCGGCCACGCGCCCCGGCGCGGCCAGCCCGGTGGGGACCGGGCGCAGCGGGCTGTCCATGGCCCAGCGCACGCCCAGGCGGACGGCGTCGCCCGCGCGCCAGGGGGTGGCGGCGCCCACCGAGTCGCGCGCCGTCAGCCGGTCGCCGCCGACCTCCAGCCACCACTCGGCGATCTGCTCGCCGCCGCGCTCGCGGGCGCGGGCGGCGCGGAACTCGGCCATCACCACGAAGGCGGGCTGCCCGGTGGTGTCCGCGCCGAGAAGGGTGGCGAGGAACGGCCGCGCCGCATCGATCTCCTCCAGGAAGGCCGCGGCGTCGCTCCCGGGGCCGCCCACGCCCGCGGTGCCGCTGCGGACCAGCGAGTCGGCCCACGCCTGCTGGTCCAGCGCGCGGTAGAAGCGCCGCACCGCGTCCACGTCGGCGTCGCCGTTCCCCGCTCCCGGCGCGGCGAAGGGGAAGCGCCCGGCCAGCTCGGTCTGGAACTGCGCGCGCAGGCGGTTGTAGGCGCCGGCCACGCGCGTCGCGGCCACCGTGCGGCAGCGCGCGGCGAGCGGGTCGCGCAGCCGCTCGCGCAGCTGCCCGAACAGGTCCAGCACCGCGCGCCGCCGGCCGAGCGAGGCGTCGCATCCCCCCAGGTCCACGCCGTCCATCCCCGTGCGGATGAACTGCTCCAGCGCGACCAGCGAGTTCCCCGGCGTCTTGGCCGCGTAGCCGTCGAGCGCCTGCACCACGCCGCGCCAGCGCACCGCCGCCGCGGGGCCGTTCTGCCCGCGCACGCCGGTGTCGCGGTCGTAGGCGTCGAAGGCGGGCGACTCGAAGTCGGCCAGCAGCGGCGCGGCGATCCCCTGCGCCACCGCGGCCACGCGCGTGCGCTGCAGCGAGAGGTAGCCCTCCAGCTCCTCGGCGTCGGCCGCGCCGAAGGTCTGCGGCGCCAGCGGCTTCTGCCCGTTCCACCAGCTGAAGTCGGGGTCCAGCGGCGCGTACGGGCCGCTGTCGGCCAGCAGCTTCTCGGCGTCGGCCAGCAGCTCGGCGTCCTGGTCGACCAGGATGGAGGCCAGCTCGGTGTAGGGGCGGGTGAGGTGGAGCGAGTCGAACGCCGCCATCAGCCGCAGGATGCGGGTGGCCGCGGGGCGCAGCGCGTCGGCGCGGGTGCGCAGGTCGCGCTCGCGCGCCGGGAGGCCGAAGGGGCGCGCCGCGGGGACCCACGCCCGCGCACGCGCCACGGCCTGCGTCATCCGCGCCTCGAGCGCGACCGTCGCCAGGCCCTGGACGAGGTTGCGCGCGCCGGGATTCACGCCGTTCAGCCGGTCGCGGCTGTACGCCTGGTACTCGGCGAACATCCCCAGCGCGTCGTCGAGCGCGCGGACGTTCCACACCGCCCAGGTGGCGGCGGGCTGCGGGGCCAGGAGGGAGACGGGGCCGCCGGTGCCCATGAAGCTGCGCCCCTTCAGCGCGTCGAGCGCGGTGCGCAGCGCCAGCGCGGCGCCGCTCCCGCCGTCGTCGCCGAACGCGGCGGCGCTGTCGGGCGTTCCCGCCGCGGCCGAGTACACGTCGCCCAGCGTCTGCCGCGCGGACTGCAGCCTGGCGCTGCGGATGCCGGCGAAGCTGCTGGGGAACGCCCGCGCCAGCGTCTGCCCGCTGATGACCTCGCTGTTGGGGATGGCGCGCAGCAGCCGGGCGAGCTCCGGAGGGAGGCCGCCCGCGGGGTTCAGCCAGTCGCTGGTCACGTAGCCGCGCACCGAGTCCACGCGGCCCGCCATCCGCCGGTACTGATCCAGCGGCAGCTGCGCCGGCCCGGCGCCCTCGGCCGCGTTCACGTCGTCGCGCAGCCCGCGCACCTGGTCCAGCAGCCCGTCGTACGCCGCGCTCACCAGCGAGTCGGCGCGCGCCAGCGCCACGTCGGTGTGCGACGCACCGGTGATGGGGCGCGTCCCCGAGCGCCGCAGCGCCCCGGCGATCACCCCGCGGGGGTCGCTGTCGCCGCGCGCCTGGCGCTCGCCGAACACGTAGGCGGCCACGCTGTCCAGCATGCCCACGCTGCCGCTGTCCTGCCGTGCCAGGGTGTTGAAGCGGCGCACGTTGGCCGACAGCTCGCCCAGGTCGGCCAGGTAGCGCTGCACCGTGGCCCCGGTCACCGGAACGCCGCCCGACACGTCGCCCGACTGCAGGTCGATCAGCCGCACGTGGCCGGTGGGCGCCAGCCGCTCGGCGCGCTGCTCCAGCGAGTCGCGCATGGCGGGCAGGATCACGTCGCTGAAGGCGCCCGAGGCGGCGCGGGTCACGCGGCGGCGCACCGGGTCCACCCACGAGGTGGGGGCGAACCAGGACTTCAGCGGGCGCGGGTCGATGCGCGCCAGCTCGTCCATCAGGGGAAGGATGTCGGTCTGGCCGTCGCGCAGCCGCAGCGGGCGCACGCGCGCGGCCACGCCGTTCAGCAGGGTGGCGGTCTGGGCGTCGCGCCGCACGAGCCGCCCGTTGTCCAGCCAGAGCCCCAGCCCGCCGACCACCGTCAGCAGCACCATGGCCGCCTGCGCGGCCACCACGCGCCGGTCGCGCCCGAAGCGCCCGCCCGCCGCGCGCCGCGCCAGGTTGCGCTCGGCGAACACCTTCTCGCCCAGGAAGTCGCGCAGGAACACCGGCCGCGCCAGCTCGGGCTCGGCGGCCACGCCCGCGGAGTCGCTGACGCCGTCGGCGTCCTGGTCGTCGGCCGTCGGCAGCGTCGCGTCGCCCTGCGGCGAGTCGCCGGCGGCGGCGGCGGTCAGCGCGTCGGCCGGGTCGGCGCTCCCGGAGAAGTACAGGCCGCGGAAGGAGAACGACTCGTGGTACACGCTCTCGCGGAAGACCTCTTCCAGGAAGGCGCGGATCCCCGGCGCCAGCCCCTTCACCTCGCCCGGGAGCTGGAACACGCCGTCGGGGTCCGTGGCCTCGGACAGCAGCTCGGCCTGCGTGCCCAGCAGGTCGGCGTGCATCTCCTCGAGGGCCGCGTCCACCCACTCGGGGCGGAAGGCGGCGTCCACGTGCTGCGGGCTGGACCACCCGAACGCCTCCTCGCGCGCCTCGGCCGGGAGCTGCGCGGCCATGCTGGCGAAGCCGGGAAGGACGTCGCAGCGGGTGACGAGGAGATAGACGGGGATGCGGATCCCCAGCGTCTTCTGCATCTCCCTGAGCCGCCGCGAAACCACCTCGCCGCGGGCGGCGGCCTGCTCGCGTGCCGCCGGGCCGCGCAGCACCGGGGCGGGGAGGGTGAGGACCAGCCCGTCGAGGGGGCGCTGGCCGCGGTGCTCAGCCAGGAGGTGGAGGAAGTGGTTCCACCCTTCCTCGTAGGTGCTGCCGTCGGCGCGCAGGAACAGGTCGCCCTTCAGGTCCAGCGCCACGCCGCGGTCGTAGAACTCCCAGCGCAGCGGGTCGCGCGCCGAGGCCGGCTCGTTCCCCGGCGCCGCCTCGTCGTACGGGCGCTCCAGCCCGCACCCCAGCATCGCCGCCGTCTTCCCCGACCCGGGCTCGCCGGCCACCAGCACCCACGGCACATCGTAGCGCGCGTCGCGCCCGCGGATCTTGCGGAGTTGCGCGAGCCCGTCGCGGAACGAGCGGCGGAGCTTCAGGTGCAGCGCGTCCAGATCGACTTCCGGCACCGCCGCGGCGGCCGCGTCGCCCGTCGCCGCCCCGCCCTCGAACTCCGCGGCTTCGTGCGCGCGGCGGACCACCGAGGCGATCCACAGCAGGAGCGCGGCGACCAGCAGGACGGTGCCGGCCAGGAGGAAGGGAAGCGCGCCGCGGAGGCCGGGGGCCAGGAGGATGGCGAGGGTCATCTGGCCCTCCGCGCGGCGGTGACGGTCGACTCGGCCGCCATCACGCCGGCCGTGGCGGTGCGCGTCTGCGTGGTGGCGCCCACGAAGGCGCGGTGGCTGACGAAGAGGTAGAGGAGGAGGACGGCCGCCGCGGCCACGATCCACCGCCGCGCGTGCGGGAGGCGGATGGGCTGGCCCCCCGCCGCCGTGTGCTCGTACGCCTCGGGAAAGAGCCTGCGCTCGCCCTTCAGCACCGAGCGGTGCCCCGGGAACACGAAGGCGAAGGCGCGGCGCCGGTAGTCGGCGAGCACGGCGGCCGCATCGCGACCGCGGTGGCGCCCCTGGAAGCCCAGCGAGAGCGCCATCAGGTACACCCCGGCCACGGGGCGCTTCACCGCGTCCTGCTCGTGCAGCAGCGCGTCGAGCCGCCGGAAGAAGGTCTCGCCCCCCACGTGCGTGCCGAAGAGGCGCGTCTCCAGCAGGTTGGCCGCCCAGGTGTGGCGCCCTTCCCATTCCAGGTGGAGGAAGACCTCGTCGGCCAGCGTGGACATGACGTACTGTGCCTCGCGGTAGAACTCGGCGCCGGGCTCGCCGGAGCGGCGCCCGGCCTCCAGCGCCTGGCGTTCGAGGGTGGCCAGGAGAAGGTCGCTCACGCGCTGGGCGGCGCCCTGCCGCAGCGCCTCGTCGCGCTCGGGGCTGCTCCCCGACTGCGCGATTCCCCACGGGTTCGAGAGCACGCCGCGGCGCAGGCGGATGACCTGCGCGTAGAACTCGCGGAAGCACTGCAGGACGAAGGCGTCCTCGGTCTGCACGGCGGCGGCGGGCATCTCAGGCGCTCCGGGTGTACAGCACCATCGCGCGCGGCCGGCGGCGGCCCGACGGGTCGCGCGGGTTCACCACCACCAGCGCCTCGCCCGCGGCCACCGCGTCGGGGTCGGCCTCGATGCGGAACAGCACCTCGCCGCGCTCGGGGACGAAGCCCAGCCGCCCGGTGTCGCGCACCTTCTCGCGCGCCGCCCCGGCGATGCGCCGGTCGCGCGCCGAGTCCATCCGGCTGGCGCTGGCGATGCGGCACTCCTCCAGCCACTCCGCTGCCTCGCCCTCCGTGGCCCCGCCCTGCGCCAGCACGCCCACGGTCAGCCCGCCGCGCAGCCACTCCTCGCGCAGGACGAGGGAGAAGCCCTCGCCCTCGGCGGCGAAGGGAATGCCCACGTGCGTCTCGCTCACCCGCTCCAGCGCCTGCTCGCAGAAGGCCAGCACGGGGGCGAAGGTGGCGCGCAGCTCGTCGTGGTCGTACGCGGGGAAGGGCCCCGGCACCGTGCGCCGTGCCGTGCCCGCCACCGCGCCGGCGAGCGCGCAGGCGGCGGTGTAGAGGGCGAAGGGGTGCATCCCCGGCGGTGCGTCGAGCACCGCCTCGATCTGCGGGAGCCCGGCGGAAAGCGCCTGCACCTGCGTCTCGGTCCTTTCCGAGTCGTCGCCGCGGCGGGCCAGGACCTCGGCCTTGCGGCGGATGCGGCGCGCCAGCTCGCGGCAGTCGTCGTAGGGGAAGGTGCCGGGGGCGATGCCGATCCGCGGCGGTTCGTAGTCCGTCGGCGCCAGCTTGTCGTCGGCCACGGTGACGCGGGCGAGCGGGAAGGAGACGTACGCGCCCGACGGGGCGGGGCCAGCCTGCAGGGAAACGCGGGGGCGGAGGCGGCGGACGGGGTGCTTCCCCTGGCCGGTGTTCTCGTCGACCACCTCGGTGGCCTCCAGCGGCTCGTAGCGGCGCAGCGAACCCTCGAAGGGCTCGTCGGCGGGGCGGCGGACGGGAACGGTGAGCCAGACGGTGACGGGGCGCGGGCGCGCCTCGTCGGCCAGCCTGCGCACGTCGATCTCCAGCGCCTCCTTCTCGGTGCCGCGATGGAGGACGGGAAGGCCGTCGGGCATCACCGCCTCGAGCTCGGTGACGCGGAAGACGCCGCCCGGCAGCACCTCGGACCGCATCCGCCGCACGCCCCAGTGGAAGGGCGACGCCGCGCGGACGTGGTAGTGCAGCATCTCCTCCGTGCGGATGGAGAGCTGCTGGAAGTGCTGCGGGGCCAGGAGCATCCCCTCCTCCCACATCACTTCGTCGGGGATCGAGCCGTGTTGCGTCATGAGCCTTGTTCGTCCTTCGGGTTACGTCTGGGGTTCGGCTGGGGCCTGAGGCCGGGTGCCGAGGCCTGAGGTGCCAAGTCCTAAGTCCTAAGTGCTGAGTGCTGAGTGCTGAGTGCCTTGTGCCTTGTGCCGGGTGGGCGGCGAAAAATGCGACTGAAGTCGCGGCTACAACGGCACGCAGTCCGCCTTCGCGGACTTCACATCGGTGTGGGACCCTGCGGCGGTGCGCACTTCCGCACTTCCGCACTCTCGCACTCACGCACTTTCGTTATCGAACCTTCCGCACCGTCACGTCCTTCTCGCCGAACTCGATCACCACGTACTTGAAGCGGTCCAGCCGGACGCGGTGGGGGCCTTCGCCGGGGTAGTCGGCCCAGAGGTAGAGGGCGCGGGCGCCGCGCAGCTCCTTCTCCAGTCCGTGCAGCGGCATGCTCTGGCCGGGGACGAACTCCCACCGCTTCGAATGCCAGCGCTCCGGGTAGTCGCGCCCGAACTGCTCGCGGCGCTGGAACCAGTCGGCCGCCGTCAGCCCCGACACCTCGGCCACCATCTTCTTGTCGAACACCGCCACCATCTCCACCGGCACCGGGCTGTTCCCGTTCGCGACGGGGCTGACCACCACGGAGTAGCCCTTCATCCCCCCCCGCCCGAAGCACCCTGCGGCCACCAGCAGGACCGCGATCACGCCGCTGGCGCGAAAGTACCGCTGCAGGCGCGCGCCGAACCCCGTCCGCCGCTGCACCTAGCGCTGCTCCGTGGGGACGACCACCGCGGCCAGCTGCTCGCGCTGCTCCAGCCGCTCGGCGGCGCGCATGGCGGTCTCGCGGTCGCCGTAGCGGTCCATGCGCACGCTGAACAGCGGGCCGCCGCGCTCGGCGGTGGTGTAGACGTACACGTCGTGGCCGCGCGCGTGGAGCTCGTCGACCACCTTCAGCGCCGCCTCTTCCTCGCGGAAGCGGCCCACCTGCAGCGCGTATGGCCCCGACCCGCCGTCGTACGCCCGGAAGCGCGCCTCGCCCGGCGCGGCGCGGGGCGTGTACGGCGGCTCCGGCGGCGCCAGGCGGCTGCGCGGTGCCGTCGCGGTGCCCGCGTCGGCGGAGGCGTAGCGGGTCGCGCCCGGGTCGGCGGCGAGCGTAGCGGGGTCGGCCGCCTGCGCGCCGCCCGCGGGCGGGAGCGTGGTCCAGCGCGTGGGCGAGCCGGCGGGCGCCGCGTACCCGGCGGGAACCGACCAGCCGTCGGCGTTCATGGCCGTGGCGTCGTCCGGCGCGGGGCCGCCGATTCCGTCGGCCGGAGCGGCGAAGGCGGCGGGCTGCGCCGGCGCGGAGGGCGCGCCCTGCATGGCCGCGGCGCTGTCGGCCACCGCGCGGGCGATGGTGGCCGAATCGGCGGCCGTGGCGGCGTCGGGCGAGGCGACGAGCACCGCGCCGGCGGCGGGCTGGGCGGTGTGGCCGCGCCCGAACGCCATCCCCGTCATCACGCCGGTGGCGAAGAGGAGGGCGCCCACCGTGGTGGCGCCGCCCAGCACCATCGCGGCTTCACCGCGCCCGAGGCTGAACCGGTATCTCATCGCCCGCTCCACCGTTCGCCGGTCATTGTGGGTACTTCAGGGAATCTGGCCCGTGGTCTGGCCGGGGCTGGTGATCTGGATCACCCCGCCCCAGCTGCACATCAGCTTGGAGCTGTCGTTCAGCGCCGGCATGCTGCCGATCAGCACCGTGGGCGCGCCCACGATCCAGGGCGCGGCGGTCACCGGCACGCACGGCATGGGCGTCAGCACCCCCAGCGCGGCCGCCGTGGCCGCGGCCACCGTGGGGTTGGAGGGCGACTGGCACATCCCGAAAGGAGGGATGTTCAGGATCGGCACGTGGTCCATGATGTTGGCCGCCGGGGGCCCGCCCGCGAGCACCCGGTTGGCGGGCAGGACGACGAGCGTGCTCGGCGCCACCCCGAAGCTGCACTGCATCATGGCTCCCATGCAGACCTGCATGCCCATTGCCCTCTACCTCTTCTTTCCGGTGATGCGGAGGATCGCGCGCTGCCAGCGCGGAAGCTCGCCGGTGGACTTCGGCGGCGGGCTGGTCTTCCGCCCGCGCTCGTCGTACCACACCGGCTCGCCCACGGGCTTCCCCGCGCGGAACTTCTGCTTGCGCTGGGGCTTGCCGTTGGGGTGGAAGCTGGTCACCTCGCCGTGCGGCTGTCCCGCGGCGTGCGGCGTCCGCTCGCGCAGCGTGCCGTCGGGGCGGTAGTCCAGCACGTCGCCGTGCAGGACGCCGGCGCGGTACTCGGCGGTGCGGACGGTGCGCCCTTTCGCGTCGAAGTACTCCCACTTTCCTTCGGCGAGGTCCGCCCGGTAGCGCATGATGGCGCCGAGGGTGCCCTCGGGGGTCCAGGTGCGCGCCTCGCCGTCCATCATCCCCATCAGGTACTGGCCCTGGAAGCGGAGCGCGCCGGCCTCGTAGCTCTGCAGCTCGCCGTGCAGCTTCCCGCCGCGGTAGCTGGCGCGGAGGAGCGGCTGCCCCTCCTTGTCGAAGTCCACCGTCTCACCCTCCAGCACGCCCATCCGGTAGCGCGCGCGGCGCAGCGGCAGCCCGGCGGGGGTGAACTGCTCGACCAGTCCGTGCGGCTTCCCGTCCACCAGCGTGGCGCGCTCCATCAGCGCGCCGTTGTCGTGGTGGGCCAGCGCCTCCACCGGCTCCGGGAGCCGGGGGATGGTCAGCGCGGGAAGGGCGAGGTCGGTCATCAGCCTGCGGAGTTCAGCGGAGCGTGGCGGTGTGTCGATCGCCGGGGCCTGCACCAGGGGCAACGTCCGTTCCCCATGCCCGATCTATCATAAACCAATGCGGATGAACTACTTGGGAGATGGGAAGAGGACGGGCGTCCCACCGCGCCTGCAACGTTCCGTTGCACCCTGTAACACGTCGGGAGATGAGAGGCGGTGAGGCGTGGCGATGTGATCCAGCGGCGAACCGATCCCCCTGGCTCGATGCGGCGGGGATCGATCGTGCGATCCGGCAGCGCACGTGCGGCCTCGCCTATAGATCCTTCGGCCTGCAACCACTCGTGCTGGACAAGGATGGTGTGGCCGGCCTCAGGATGACGTCCCTCTGTGCGTTCGTAGTGCACAGGTGATTGCCAGGTCCCGCACTCTCGCACTTCCGCACTTCCGCACTTCCGCACCGTCAGTTGATCTTCACCAGGCTTCCCTTCACCTGCGTGATCCCGCTGCTCTCCACCGTCGTCGACGCGGAGCCCTTGGCGGAGAGTGCGGCGGAGGCCTCGACGGCGACGGAGAGGCCCTTGGCGCTGAACGACGTTCCGCTCTCCAGCGCCATGGTGGTCCCGCCCTTCACCGTCATCCCCATCCCCGCCTTGATGGTCACGTTCCCGGTGGCCTCGATCACCAGGTCGCCGGTGACCTTCAGCGTGTAGTTGCCGCCGGTGGAGTGGTCGAACTTGTCGGTGTTCTTGTGCGTCTCGGCGCCGGTGACCTCCACCGTGCGCTTGCCGCCCACCTTGTGCGCCTCGTCGCCCGCGTCCACGGTCACGGTCCGCTTCCCCTTGCTCACCGTCAGCGTCTCGTCGCCCTCGCCCACGGTCACGGTGCGCTTCCCCTTGGTGACGGTGAGGAGGTTGTCGCCCTCGCTCACCGTGGTCTCGCGCTTCCCCTTGGTCACGGTGAGCAGGTTGTCGCCCTCGCTGACGGTGGTCTCGCGCTTTCCCTTGGTAACGGTGAGGGTCTCGTTCCCCTCGTCGATCGTGGCGGTGCGGTCGTTCTTCACCGAGATGTTCATGTCCTTGGCGGCGCGGACGTAGATCTCCTCCGAGTCCTTCTTGTCCTCGAAGCGCATCTCGTTGAAGGCGCCGCCGCCCTTGCTGCTGTTGGACTTGAGCGTGCTCCTGGTCTGCTCGTCGGGCAGCGGGTACGGCACCGTCTGCTCGGCGTTGTAGACGCTTCCCGTGACGAGCGGGCGGTCGGGGTCGCCCTCGAGGAAGGAGACGACCACCTCCTGGCCGATGCGGGGGATGTGGATGGCCCCCCACCCCTTCCCCGCCCAGCCGGACGCGACGCGGATCCAGCAGCTGCTGTTCTCGTCGTTCGTGCCCAGCCGGTCCCAGTGGAACTGCACCTTGATCCGCCCGTACTGGTCGGTCCAGATCTCCTCGCCGCTCTTGCCCACCACCTGCGCCGTCTGCGTCCCCGGGATCACCGGGCGCGGGGTGGCGCGCGGCGCGCGGAACAGGGTGGCGGCGGGAAGCGCCTCGAACGAGTTGCTGTAGTGGTCCTGCCCGGCGCTGAAGCTCACCGAGCGCAGCACGTAGTCGCCGTTCACGTCGTCGCGGACGTGGCCGGCCAGCGTGAACTTGAAGCCGGCGGTGAAGCCGCGGTGGCTGCCCTCGCCACGCAGCGTCTTCTGCGCCGCCTCCCACGCCTCCAGCCGCACCTTCGCCCGCGTCTCGCCCTTGGCCGTGGCCGCGTGGTTGCCGGGGTAGTCGCGCATCTCGGTGGTGAAGAGCGACCCCTCCTGGCTTACGTTCAGGTCGGTGGAGGGAGTGGTGAACTCGTAGTCGTCGAGCGTCACCTTCCTGGGGATGACGGTGCCTTCCAGCGCCACGCGGGTCACCGTGTCGTCCTGCTCCTGCTCGGTGCCAGTGGTGCCGTAGCGCGCCCTGGCCTGGCCGGGGCCGGCGGCGTGGGCGCTGGTGGCGTCGGCCAGCACCAGCGTGTGCTTGCCGTCGGCGTGCTCGAAGAAGTAGAAGATCCCCTCTTCCTCGAAGAGCCGGCTGATGAAGTCGAACGCCGTCTCGCGGTACTGCACGCAGTACTCGCGGGCGTCGTAGGTGCCGGTGAGCGAGTCCTTGAAGTCGGTGTAGCCCAGCTCGCCGAAGATGGCCTTGGCGATGTCGGGCACCGACTTGTTCTGGTAGATGCGGCAGTCGCTGGTGAGGGTGAGCATCCACAGCCAGGGGCGCAGCTCGGCGTGGTAGACGGTGCCGCGCGCCGTGGTGCCCGCCTGGCTGAAGCGGGTGCAGAGCCCGTGGAAGTACCGCTTGTCACCGTTGGAGAGCGAGACGGAGACGGTGACGCCCTGCCCCACGATGCTGTCGAAGGCGAGCGCGCTGTCGTCGCTCAGCATCTCCAGCGAGTAGTGGAAGAGCCCGGAGATGCGCTCCTCGCCGTGGACGTTGCTCACCACCAGCTTGTCCGCTCCCAGCGGCGTGTCGACCACCACGGGAAACCGGTTCTGGCTCAGCGCCATGCGCGCCTCCCGGCAGAGGTGCGGCGGCCGGCGGGAATCCTCATCCCCCCACCTCCGCCGCCAGATCGTCGTAGGAGGCGATCGCGGGCACGGACACCTGGGCTCTGTCCCCCGTCCCCCGTCCCCTGTCCCCCGGGCTCAGCTCGAACCGGAACCCGCCCTGCGGCCCCGGCGCCAGGTGCACCGCGTCGAAGCGGCTTCCGCGCGTCATGCGCTCCAGCACCAGCGCGCTGAGCTCGGGAAGCACATGGTGGCTCAGGATGTGGTCCACGTTGCGGGCGCCGCTCTCCACCTCGGTGCAGCGCGCGGCGATGTGGTCCACCACGCTGTCCTCGTAGGTCAGCTCCGCTCGGTGCGCCTCCCAGAAGCGGCGCTGCACCTCGGCCAGCCGCAGCTCCACGATCTCGCGGATGTCGCCGTCGCCCAGCGGGTAGAAGGGGACGACGACGAGGCGGCCGAGGAAGGCGGGGCGGAACCAGTGCAGCAGCGCGGGGCGGATTGCATCGGCCAGCTCATCGGCGCGCGGGCGCCGCCCGCCCGTGCAGATGCGCGCGATCTCGTCGGCGCCGGCGTTGGAGGTCAGGAAGATGAGCGTGTTGCGGAAGTCCACCGGCGTTCCCTGCCCGTCCTCCAGCGTTCCCTTGTCGAACACCTGGTAGAACAGCTCCATCACGTCGGGGTGCGCCTTCTCCACCTCGTCCAGCAGCACCACCGAGTACGGGCGGCGGCGCACGGCCTCGGTCAGCACGCCGCCGGTGCCGTAGCCCACGTACCCCGGCGGCGCGCCCTTCAGGCCGCTGACGGTGTGCGCCTCCTGGTACTCGCTCATGTTGATGGTCACCAGGTTGCGCTCGCCGCCGTAGAGATAGTCCGCGAGCGCCAGCACCGTCTCCGTCTTTCCCACCCCGCTGGGGCCGGCCAGGAGGAAGACGCCCACCGGCTTGGACGGATCGTCGAGCGCCGCGCGGAAGGTGCGGATGCGGCGGGCGATGGTCTCCAGCGCCTCGGGCTGGCCGACGATGCGGTCCTCCAGCATCTGCCGCAGCGCCAGGACGGCGCGCACCTCGTCCTTCAGGATCTTGCCCACGGGCACGCCGGTCCAGCCGGAGATGACGGCGGCCACCACGCGGGACGAGACGCAGCTGGGGACCAGCGGCTCGGCGCCCTGCACCGCCTCCAGGTCGGCCTCCAGCGCGTGCAGCTCGCGGGCGATGCGGTCGCGCTCGGCGGCCGGCGCGTGCGCGGGAAGCGCCCCCGCTTCCGCGCGCAGCTCCTCGATCCCCTGCACCCGCTCGCGCTCGGCGCGCCAGCGGTCGTCCAGCTCGCGGCGGGCGGAGCGGGCGGCCTCCAGCACGTCCTCCAGCTCCTCCACCCGCGTGCGATGGTCCGACCCCGCGGCCTGCTCGCGGCGCAAAATCTCCAGCTCCAGCGCCGCCCGGCCGATGCGGCGGTCGGCGTCCTCGATGGGCGGCGGGGTGGCGCCGCGGGCGATGGCCACGCGGGCACACGCCGTGTCCAGCACGCTCACCGCCTTGTCCGGCAGCCGCCGCGCGGGGATGTAGCGGTGGCTGAGCTTCACCGCGTCGCGCACCGCCTCGTCCAGCACGCGCACGCCGTGGTGCCGCTCCAGCCGGTCCACGATCCCGCGCAGCATCTCCATCGCCGAATCCAGGTCCGGCTCGTCCACGCGCACCAGCTGGAAGCGGCGGGTGAGCGCGGCGTCCTTCTCGAAGTGCTTCTTGTACTCGGGCCAGGTGGTCGCCGCGATGGTGCGCAGCTCGCCGCGCGCCAGCGCCGGCTTCAGCAGGTTGGCCGCGTCGCCCTGCCCCTCCGCGCCGCCGGCGCCGATCAGCGCGTGCGCCTCGTCGATGAACAGGATCAGCGGCTCGGGGCTGGCCTTCACCTCCTCGATCACCCGCTTCACCCGCTCCTCGAACTCGCCCTTCACCCCCGCGCCCGCCTGCAGCAGCCCCAGGTCGAGCAGCCGCACGCTCGCGTTCCTCAGCGGCGCGGGCACGCGCCCGTCGGCGATCGCCTGCGCGAAGCCCTCCACCACCGCCGTCTTCCCCACCCCCGCGTCGCCCACCAGGATCGGGTTGTTCTGGCGGCGGCGCATCAGCACGTCCACCAGCTGCCGGATCTCGGCGTCGCGCCCGCGCACCGGGTCCATCCGCCGCGCCCGCGCCTCGGCCGTCAGGTCCACGGTGAAGCGCTCCAGCGCCCCCGTCCCGCCGTCGACGGACGAAGGAGATGAAGAAGCGGGGGATGAAGATGGAGATGCGGGGGATGCCGATTCCTCGCCGCCGTCCGCGCGCAGCAGCTCGCGCAGCCGGGCGTGGAGCGTTTCGCGGGGGATCTGGAGCAGCGACGGCGCGGAACCGCGGAGAACGCCGCGCAGCGTCTCGTCGTCGAGCGCCGCGGCCAGGATGGCGCCCGATCGGATGGCGCCATCGCCCAGGTAGAGCGACGACGCCAGCCAGGCGCGCTCGAACAGGTGCAGGAGATGGGGAGAGAGGGCGGGCGTGCGGGTGTTGCCGCGCCGCAGCCGGTCCACCGCGGCGGTCAGCTCGCGGGAAGTGATCGCCGGGTCCACGCCCAGGTGGCGCACGATGCGCGGCGCGTCGGCGCCGGGGATGCCGAGCAGGGAAAGGAGGAGGTGCTCGACCTCCACGTCGTGGTGCGTCTGCCGCGCGCACAGCGCCGCCGCCTGCTCCATCGCGCGGCGGCAGACGGGGTTGAGCTTTTCGACGAGGACCTTGAGCTCCAGCATCGCTCGCGTGCCGTTGGACTTGCGTCGAGGGGGGCGGCGAAGGTCCGGCCCGGGCGCCGCGTCGGGCGGCGTCCGGGTCGAAAGAAAAGCGGTCAGGGCGTGGAGTGCGGGAGTCCAGCGTGTGGAGTGAGCGGCAGCGAGTGCCGCGCTGGCGAAGCCGCGTATGACCGTAGGGTGACACTATACTGAGTAGCAGTTCCCTATAAGTCAAGAAAGCCGTGTGTCTACTTTTCGCAACGTGAATTGCCGCAACGGGTGCGGTGGATGAATCCAAATGTTTGCCTTCATGCGTTTTCGTCATCCGCCCCCCTGGATGTTTCTACGCATGGGACGCGGGGGTCCACGGTGAAGCCGATTTCCGGAAACGAAAGAAACCGCGCGGCTCGATGGCCGCGCGGCTCGTGGCGACCCGTCGCCGGAGCCTCACCCCGCGTCGGGCGGGGGTAGCACGGGGATGGCGAGCGTCTCCAGTGTTACGCCCACACGGCGGAAGCTGGTCAGCTCCGCGGCGCCCTCGGCCTCGGCGAAGAGGCGCTCGACGGGGCCGAACATCTCGCCCAGCTCGGCGGCGGTGCAGGTGGGAAGGTAGACGCGCAGCACGCGCGGGTCGTACCAGCGGAAGAGGAGGCGGCGCCCGCGCTCGTCGCGCACGCGCAGGAGGCGGCGAAAGTGCACGCGCAGCTGCTCCATGGTGGCGTTGGCGGTGGCGAACACGCCCCAGCTGTCGCCCCACATCCGCTCCAGCAGCTCGCGCGTGAACGGCTCGCGGCGGTGGAGATGGACCAGGTACGGCGCCACCTCGCGCAGCGCCGGGTCCAGCCGCCCAGCCCACAGGCAGGTGTAGTCCATCGCCCGCCTGCCAATCCACTCGGCGATGCGCGGGTTGCGCGCGCCGTCCAGCACCGCGTACGCGTCCAGCGGCGTGCCGTCGTCGGCGCGCCGGAAGAGCGCCTCCAGCAGCGCGTCCACCGTCTCGGGCGCGGCGCTCACGCGGCCACCCCCGCGGGCTGGGCGGCGGCCTCGCGCTCCTTGCGGAGCCGTTCGCACTCCTCGCAGAAGGGCGTGCCGTCCTCCGCCGCCTGCTTCATCGTTACCGCCTGCGCCTGCGAATCGATGGACGATTCCGGTTCGGCGGCCGCGGCGGGCTCCGCGGCGGCTGCGGGCTGGCCGGCGGCGGCCGCCTCGCGTTCCTTGCGGAGCTTTTCGCACTCCTCGCAGAAGGGCGTGCCGTTCTCCGCCGCCTGCTTCAGCGTTTCGGCCTGCGCCTGCGCGTCGGTGGCCGCTTCGGGGTCGTCCGCCGCGGCGGGCTCCTCCTCCGCGGGAGCGGCCGCGGCGGCCGCTGGCTGGGTGTCGGCGGGGGTGCTCTGCGCCGCCTGCGCGGGCGGCGGCGCAGACGGCGCGGCCGCGGTGCTTTTCGGGACGGGGATGTCGAGGACGCGGCGGGGCGGCCGGGCGGCCACCCGCAGCCGCCCGGCGGCCACCTCGCGCACCAGCAGCGCCAGCAGCTCGCCGCGGCCGGCGCGGGCCAGGTCGCGCCCGAGCACCGCCTCGGCCAGCGCCGCGCGCACCACGTCCAGGCTTCGCGGCTCGTTGAAGATCCCGCGCAGGAAGCGGTGTGCCTCGGCCTCGTCGCGGAACTCCAGCAGCGTTCCCGCCTCGTGGCGGCGGTGGCCCGAGAGGATCTCGATGTCGAGAACGCCCAGCGAAAGCGGATGCGGCACGAAACGGCGGCGCGGGAAGAGTCGTCGGGGCGATCAGGAGGGTGAATCGATAGCGGTCGCTCGCCGCCCGGTCAATCACCCGGGTCGGCCAGGCGAACCGGAGCGCGCTGAAGTCGCGGGCTGAGCATCTAAAGCGACTTGGTGGCACGGGAGTAGCGATGCCTAAAGATTGGGCAAATCTGCCCGCATTCATTCCTCTGGCTCTGGAGCGGATTATGGGCGACCAGGACAAAGAGTACTCCGAGAAGAGTACGAGTGAAACCAGGACGAAGACCGACACCTTCGGCAGTCCTGAGAAAGACGCCGCTGGCGAGAACGTCAAGGAAACGACTACGGAAACTGAGGGCCGGGAAGAGAGCGACGATAGTGATGACGGTGACGACTAGGCTGGTTATTGCGTAACTGCCGAAGGCGGAGTCCCGGGCGTGGCTCCGCCCGCCCCACGTGGGAGACGATGCGCCGCCTGTACGACCACGTAGACATTCCCACGCTCCGCACACCATGTCCGCCCTGGAAGGCGGGAAGCGGTCCAGAGCGCCCGGAAGAACAGTTCGAACGGAGCTGATCCTAGGAACGGCAGCAATGAGAAGCTGAGACGCTAAGTGCCTGCAGCGTTCACGCTTACGCTGGCGTTACGGAAAGCCGCGCAAACTGCGCGAGGCTGATCCGCTCACTCCACGGCATCGGCGCTCGCCGCCATTTCGCAAACTGAGTCATCGGAAAATGGCGGGGCACAGACCGGCGTTGGCGTCCGCCCGCCGATATCTCGCCGTGGCGGCGGTGTGATGGCCTCTCATACCGAATTCGGAGATCGATCGTGCAATCCGGAAGCGCATGTGCAACCTTGCCTATAGATCCTTCGGCCTGCAATCGCTCGTGCAGGGACAACGACGCTGTGGCCGGCCTCAGGATGACGTCTCTGTGCGTTTGTAATGCACAGATGATAGCCAGATCCGGTATCATTCGTTCCCAATCGAAATGTCGGAAATTTCCGAAATATCGGTCCGGCGCCAGATTGGAACCCCGGCTCTCCACGATCCGATCAGCGGCTTCGGCCCCAGTCGCGGTTACGCACTGGCGGCTCGTCGTTCACCAGATCCATCCGATGACGCAGTTGAGAGCGTGTCCGCCCGCACTGGGGTCGTGGGGATGCACGGGGACAGTCTCAACGCCGAGTTCCATGCCGAATTCGCAGACCGGTGGTGCAATTCGGAAGCGCACGTGCGGCCTCGCGTATGGATCCTTCGGCCTGCAACCACTCTTGCTGGCAAAGGACGGTGTGGCCGGCCTCACGATGACGTCTCTCCGTGCGTTTGTAGTGCACGGATGATTGGGGATTGTGGTCATGCGCCAAGCGGCGAATCTTTCGCCGCTCAGCACCCCACGGCCAGCGCGGCGCCGACGGAGCTGCCGATGGGGATGATGATGGCGGCGCCGTTCTCATGGGTGGCGTTGGCCACGGTCGCGGCCACGAGGGTGCCGGCCAGCGACCCCAGCATCCCGTTCCCCACCCGCTTCCCGAAGCCGCACCGCGAGCCGTACCGCGGCAGCGCCGCGCCCACGCCGCTCCCCGCCGTGCTCCCCAGCGCCGCGCCGAGCACCAGGCCGGTGAGGTCTTCCCAGTCCTCGCCGCCGCCGTCGGAGTTCACGAGTGCCATGCCGACCAGCGCGCCCGCCGCCGCGCCGCCGAACCACCCCAGCGCGCCGAACGCGCTGCGCCCCGCCACGTGCCCGCCGCGGCTCTCCCGCCGCACCGCGGCGTCCCCCGCGGCGGGGAGGGTGTCGGCGAGCAGCGCCGGCGGCGCGACCTCCGCGCGCGGCGCGGTGGCGAAGCGCATCTCGGTGCGCGCCTGCGCGGCGGCGGGAGCGGCGGCGGCCAGCGCGGCCAGGGCGAGGAGGAGAACCGGAAATCGCATGACGATCGAGCGGTGGGGGAAGATGGACCGGCACCCATTTTATCGGATGAAGAACGTGCAAGCACAGCGCGCTGCGACAGCGGTCCCGCCGCGCCTCCGACGCCGCTGGATCTCACGCGGAGACGCGGAGGCGCGGAGGTGCTTGCCCCGCTCCTCCGCGTCTCCGCGTGAGATTTCGCGATGCCCGGAGCCGCGGCGTGAAAATCGGCCACGCGATGGTTGATCATCATCCACCAAGTGGTTGATTATCAGCCACGGAACCACGAAAAGCCGCGCGGACGGATCGTCCACGCGGCTTCATCTTCATCCCCCTGCCAACGGATTACCCGGCGTCCGGCGGCGGCTTCTTCTTGCGCGGGGCGCGCTGGCGCGGGCGGGCGTACGGAACTTCCTCCGCGTACTCCTCCTTCACGCGCCGAAGCAGCCACCGCTCGATGGCCGCGGTGGTTGGCGGCAGTTCGGCGCCGTTCGGGCGCAGCGGGTCGAAGGCGGCGCGGATCTCGGCCGAGGCGCGCTCCACGCCGCGCGGCAGGATCAGCTTCAGCGGCGTGGCCGTGGGCGTGGCCTGCGCCACCTCCGACATCCTGCGCGCGCCCGTGCCGTACTTCTGCTGGTACAGCACGGCGATGGCCTTGCGGGTGCGGTCGTGCGGCATCTCGATGTCGCCCGAGACGAACTTGCGCACCGCCTCGCGCCCGCGCCGGATCAGCCGCCCGGCCTCGCGCAGGTTGCTGTCCTGCACCAGCTCGGCCATGAAACGGCGCAGCTCCTCGACGGGAATTTCGCGCCACGTCGAGTGCTGCCGGTCGTCCATCTCCGGCTCTGCATTGGCCTTAAGGCCACTTTGTCCTTCTGGATTGTTTGGACACTCGCCAGTCTAGACCGGACGGGTCCGGTTGGCAAGAGTGGAAGGAAACGGATTGGGAGCGGGGCGCGCCCGGCGGCCGGGCCCGTTGCCGGGCCCCGCCGCCGCGGGCCGGGAGGTCAGCGCGTGCCCACCATCAGGCTGCTGAACTGCAGGGCGTTCTGCACGTTGAACGACACGCGCTCGCCGCCGCGAACCACGATGCCGTCGGTCATGTAGCCCTCGGTGCTGCCGATGGGGTCCACCAGCAGGCGCAGGTTGTCGGCGGCGCCGGCCAGGAAGCGGCTGGGGATGCGGAAGTCGGCGCTGCTCATGCTGGTGACCTGCCCCAGGCGCATGCGGCTGGTGCCCTGCACCGCGTACACCACCACGTCCATCCAGTTGTAGTTCTCCACGTGCAGCGTGGCCGTGGGCGCCTGCGAGCGGGCCGAGGCCGAGACGGACGACGCGTGGGCGGACGTGGTGGCCGAGGGGCCGTCAGCCAGGTACATCGCGGAGGGAACGTTGCCGCCGCCGGCCGTGGCGCAGGCCCCCAGGGAAAGCGTCGCCGCCACCGCGGCCACCAGCGTCTTCGTCGCGTGCATGGTCCCCTCCGCTCGTCGAGTTTTCCCCTGAAAAAACACAAGAGGCGCCCCACCGCAGGGCGCCTCGTCGCGCTTAGCCCACAAGACCAAGTTGCGCTTGGGGTTATCTCAAATCACGTGCCAAACCCGGATTTCGGAGGTGCCACGCATCTCGAATTCTTTCAACGACTTGGAAGATGTGTAGCAGGAAACACCAGACACCGTGCCGGATCTCATCGCAACGCGAAGCAGTGGAACGAGATGATCCCGCCCGCGACTCGAATCCCGCGGGTCCTGGAGGCGCGGCTACGGAGCCAGCTTCGCCGCGGCGGGATCGTCGGGGGCGACGACGGGCGTCTTGCCCAGGCTGCGCCAGAGGTAGCGCGACGCCAGGGTGCGCCACGGCCGCCACGGCTCGCCGATCCGCAGCAGCTCGTCGCGGCCGGGGCGCTCGGGCAGGCCGTACAGCTGCTGCGCGGCGGCGCGGATCCCCAGGTCGTCCACCGGCAGCACGTCGGGGCGGCCGAGGGTGAAGATGAGGATCATCTCCGCGGTCCACACCCCGATCCCCTTCACCTGCGTCAGCTCGGCGATCACCTCCTCGTCCGTCATCGAGGGGATGAGATCGTGGCGGAGCGACCCATCCACCCACCGCACCGCCAGGTCCTTGATGTACTTCACCTTGGGGCGGCTGAGCCCCGCGCCGCGCAGCGTGTCCTCATCGGTGACGGCGATCTCGGCGGGCGTGGGGCGGCCGCTGGTGCCCAGCGCGGCGACGCGGCCGACGATTGCCGCGGCCGCGTACACCGACACCTGCTGGCTGACGATGGCGTCCACCAGCGACCACCACAGGTCCGGCTCGTGGGTGATCTCGATCGGCCCCAGCCGGTCGATCACCCCGCGCAGGACGGGATCGGCGCGGCGGAGGTGGTCCAGCGCCTCGGGCGGCGGGAGGGTGCGGTGCGGGCGGCGGGTGGTCACGGATTTAGTCCTGAGTCCTGAGTCCCAAGTGCTGAGTGCTGAGTGCTGAGTGCTGAGTGCTGAGTGCTGAGTGCTGAGTGCTGAGTGCTTGCCGTCGCTCGCGCGTGGTGCTTACGATGCGGCGTGCGAATGTAGGGCGGCGAAGGCGGGCGCGGAATGCATCATCTCCACTCATCTCCATTTCCATCACCCGGCACGAAGAACGATGCCCGAGACGACCATGGAAGTGCGCGCGATCGCGGCGGGAGGGAAGTTCCTGGGGAACGACATCGGCGGCGCGGAGATCACCGTGCGCGACGCCGTGACCGGCGAGCTGATCGCGCACCAGCGCGTGCGCGGCGGCTCGGGGGTGACGGGAAAGATCATGGGGATGCCGCGCGACTGGGGCACCCCCGTTCCGGTCGATCAGTCGTCCGTGATGACGGTGAAGATGGAGCTGGCCGAGCCGCGGCTGCTGGACATCACCGCGTACGGGCCGCTGGGGTCGCTGCAGTCCGCCCGCCGCGCCAGCGTGCAGCAGTGGGTGGCGCCGGGGATGGACCTGGCCGGGCTGCAGGGCGTGCAGGTGGTGATCCCCGGCCAGCTGGTGGAGATCGTGAACCCGCCCACGCACACCTCGCTGAACGCGCCGGGGCCGGTGACCATCCGCGCGAACGTGGCCATGATGTGCGGCTGCCCCATCACCAGCCCGCCGCCGGACGGCACCGCCGTATGGCCGCAGGACGACTTCACCGTGACCGCGCTGGTCTACGTGCTGAACGAGGCCCAGCCGGCGCAGCTCGCCGCCACCGTGCCGATGTCGTACGCGGGCACCGCCAGCCAGTTCGAGGCGGCGTGGACCATGCCCGCCGAGGGCTTCTACGAGATCGCCGTGGTCGCGCGCCAGAACGGGTCGTCGAACACAGGCGTGGACCGCACCACCGTCTTCTGCGCGCCAGCGCCAGCGCCGGCGCAAGGCTGATGGACGATCCGGGATTGCGCGAAAATGCGAGTAAACTCGCGGCTACAACGGCACACATCAGTGGCGGGGATGCTTCGGCTCGCGTCTGGAAGTCCGGGATAATACCGAATTCGCTACAAGACCTGGTTCACCCGGAGAAGCAGAGGATCCTCTCTCTGCTGCTCGGCGTGGCCCCCCTCTTTTCCTGATGGTGAATTCACCCATGGTTCGGGCGGACCCGGGATGCATCCATCGAACAGGAAAAGAGGAGAGCCGCCGGATGGATCCGGCGGCTCTCCTCTTTCCATCTACCTGATGTTCACCCGGGGCTTACTGCACCGTCAGGACGCCCTTCATGCCCATGGGGGCGTGCGGGTCGCACTGGAAGTTGTAGGTGCCCGCGTCCATGCCGGCCGTCGACACGTCGTAGTTCTGGTTCGGCGCGGTCAGGTACGTGCCGGTCGGGGGCAGGTTGGCCTTCCCCGCGTTCTCGGCCGGCGGGAACGACACGTTGTGCACGGTCTTGCCGTCGGTGATGAAGCGCACGGTGTCGCCCTTCTTCACCGTCACGTTGGCCGGCTCGAAGTGCCCGTTCGCGCCGTCCGGCGTGGTGACCATGTGCACCTCGACCACGTTGCCCTGCGCGGCCGGGGCCGCGGCGGGGGCGGGCGCGGCGGCCGGGGCCGCGGCGGCCGTGGTGGTGTCGGTGCCGGCGGCGGCGCCGCCGTTGTCGCTCGTCTTGTCCCCGCCGCCGCACGCGGCAAGCAGCGCCACCATGCCCAGCAGCGGGAGCCGGTTCGTCATCCGCATCTACGTCTCCTCACGAGAGTTCGGTCGTATACTTCGCCTTCCCCGGGATTCCCCTGGGAGGCGCCAATCTACCACCCGCGCCCCCACGCGACAATCGGCGGATTTCACCGCAGCGGCGTGGGGAATCTCCCTACCTCCACCGCGCTACAGCCCCAGGGCGGCGCGGATGGTGGCGGGGATGCGGTCGGCCGTCCACGGCGGGCTGAAGGTGAGCTCCACGTCGGCGCTCTCCACGCCGGGCACGGACTCGACCGCGGCGCGCGCCTGCTCCAGCAGCTCGCCGGCCACGGGGCACATGGGCGAGGTGAGCGACATGGTCACCTCCACCTTCCCGCCGTCGATCTTCATGTCGTAGATGAGCCCCAGCACCACCAGGTCCAGGTTCAGCTCCGGGTCCTTCACGGTGCGCAGGGCTTTGCGGATCTCGGCTTCGGTCGGCATGGACGGAGGGTGCGAAAGTGCGAAAAGTGCGAGAGTGCGAGAGTGGTCTCCGCGCTCCCCGGCTGGGGCTCCGTACACCGCAGCATCGGATTCGAGCGAATGCCGGCCAGGGGAAGTCCGCGAAGGCGGACTGCGTGCCGTTGTAGCCGCCACTTCAGTGGCATCTTTCCCCCGCACCCGCATCCTGCGGGCACGCACCGGGACGCGGCCGGCAGGACCCGCCGGTATCCCCGATCCACCGTCCTCCTCGACCCATCCGCCATCTTCATCCCCCTGATCGCGCTTTGGGAGATGCAGGCCTCGCGGTGCAGCATACCTTGCGCGCCACCCGGTGGCAACGGCGCCGGAGCGTCGCTTGCAGGCGACGGGTGCGGGGGCAATCTTGTGCGCGCCACGCAAACGGCGGGCGCCACGGATGGGGACCGGGGGAGACGATGGCCGACGGGGGACGCGGCATCCGCCGCATTGCGATCAACACCGGCGGCGGCGACGCGCCGGGGCTGAACGGCGTGATCCGCGCCGCCACGCTGGCGGCGCTGAACGAGGGGTGGGAGGTGCTGGGGATCCGCCGCGGCTACATGGGCGTGCTGGAGCCCGAGGTCGACGGCGAGGCGGGCGTCTTTCCGCTGAACGCCCACGCCGTGCGCGGCATCGCCCACCTGGGCGGCACCATCCTGGGCACCACCACGCGCGGCAACCCGTTCGGCCTGGAGGTGCGCCAGCCGGACGGCACGTGGGGGAAGGTGGACCGTTCCGACGAGATCATCGAGGCCTTCCAGCGGCTGGAGATCGACGCCCTGATCGCCATCGGCGGCGACGGGTCGCTGAACATCGCCCACGCGCTGCACCGCAAGGGGCTGCCGGTGATCGGCGTGCCCAAGACCATCGACAACGATCTGCGGGCGACGGACGTCACCTTCGGCTTCCAGACGGCGGTGGAGGTGGCCACCGACGCCATCGGCCGCCTGCACTCGACCGCCGAGGCGCACCAGCGGGTGATGGTGGTGCAGGTGATGGGGCGCCACACCGGCTGGATCGCGGTGGAGAGCGGGATCGCGGGCGGCGCCGACGTGATCCTGATCCCCGAGATCCCGTACCACCTGGACCGCATCGCCGAGAAGGTGCGCGAGCGCGACCAGCACGGCCGCCGCTTCAGCATCGTGGTGGCCGCCGAGGGCGCCAGCCCGGCCGGGGGGCAGCCCAGCTACGTGGACGCGAGCGGGCGCTACGGCGGCATCGCCGACCGCCTGGCCGAGGAGATCGAGATCCTCACCGGCAAGGAGACGCGGCCGCTGGTGCTGGGCCACATCCAGCGCGGCGGCAGCCCGATCGCGTACGACCGCAACCTGGCCATGCGCTTCGGGGCGGCGGCAGTGCGCTGCATCAAGGAGGGGAGCCTGGGGACGATGGTGGCCCTGCAGGGCGCCCACGTCCGCGCCGTCCCCCTCGCCGAGGCCATCTCCGAGATCAAGCGCGTGCCCCTGGACGACGACATGGTGGTCTCCGCCCGCCAGCTCGGTATCTCGTTCGGGGATTGAGGGGACAGGGGACGGCGCGAGTCCGAAGCACCCTGATTGCCCGGCCGGCCCCCTCCCCCGGCCCCTCCGCCCGCTCCGCGGGGGAGGGGAGAACTCAGCGAGGAGAGCACCGTCCGCCTGGAGCCGCCACGATGGTGCGGCGGCGAGTCCGCGAAGGCGGACTTCGGGCCGTTGTTGCCGCGAATTCATTCGCCCTGCCCGTGCCCATCACGGCATCGTCAGCCCGCCGTCGATCGCGATGTACTGGCCGGTGGCGAAGGCCATGAGGTCCGACGCCAGCGCGACCACGGCGCGGCCGACGTCCTCGGGGCGGCCGAGGCGGCGCAGCGGGGTGGCGCCGCGCACGATCTCCTGCACCTCGGGCGTGGTGGGCTCCGACGCGGCGGTGCCCATGATCAGCCCGCCCCCGATCATGTTCACGGTCACGTTCTCCGGCCCCAGCTCCGCGGCCAGGTTGCGGCTGAACCCCAGCATGGCGCTCTTGGCCGTCGTGTACGCGTGATAGGCCACCACGGGGTTGGTGATGAGGTTGGTGAGGATGTTGACCACGCGCCCGCCGCCGCGCGCCCGGAAGTGCGGGAGCGCGGCCTGGCAGGTGTTCACGGCGGCCTTCACCGTGCCGTCGATCTGGTCCTGGAAGCCGCTCCACTCCATCGCCTCGAAGCGCGGGTTGGCGACGGGATCGAAGCGGTAGTTGTGCAGCGCGCTGTTCACCACCACGTCCACCCCGCCGAATTCCGCCGCGAGCCGGTCGGTCATCGCCCGCACCGCGTCGGCGTCGCGCACGTCGGCGCCCAGGGCGAGCGCCCGGCCGCCCGCCGCCTCGATGGCGGCAACGACGTCGCGCGCGGCGGCCTCGCTCCGCCACCAGTTCACGCCGACGGCGGCCCCGTGCGCGGCCAGCTCGCGCGCGGTGGCCGCCCCGATCCCGCGCGACGCGCCGGTCACCAGCGCGACCTTTCCCTCCAGCAGCATCCTCGTCACCCTTCCCGTGGTTCAGTCTCGTATCGCCCGCCGTCGGCATGCACGATCGGCGCCCGGCGTCCACCCCCGTGCGATCGGGCGCAGGGGGACGTACGATATCCCCATCATCCCCATCTCCCCCTGCCCCCGCTGGTGCGATGCCTCGTTTCGCGCGGATGCTGCTCGGCCTCACGCTCCTCGTCCCCGCGGTCGCGGGGGCGCAGAACGGCGGCGCGCCACGGGCGGCGACGCGCGACGTCTTCCTGGACCGCGCGGGGGTGGTGCGGTGGACGGACGACCGCGGCGAGGTGGCGCTGTTCGGGGCCAACTACACGCTCCCGTCCGCGTCCGACTACCGGGCGGCGGGCTACCTCGGGCTGGACCGCAGGAAGCTGATCGACGAGGACATGGCGCACTTCGCCCGGATGGGGTGGGACGGGGTGCGCGTGGCGTTCTGGGGAGACTGGGAGAGCGCGGACCCGGCGGGGAACCTGATCCGCAACGACCACCTGGACCTGATGGACTACCTGGTGGCGAAGGCGCGCGAGCGGGGGATCTACATCCTGTTCAGCCCCATCCAGACGTACGACGCGGGATGGCCGGACGCGCTCGGCGACTCGGTGTTCCCCGGCTTCGGGCGCGTGTACGGGCGCGGCGGGCTGGGCACGCGTCCGGAGGCCATCGCCGCGCAGGCCAACTATCTCCGCCAGATCCTGCGGCACGTGAACCCGTACACCGGCGTGGCGCTGAAGGACGAGCCGGCCATCCTCTTCATCGAGCTGGTGAACGAGCCCTGGCACCACCCCGAGGACCTGCCCGGCTCCATCCGCTACATAAACGCGCTGGCGGACGCGGTGCGGAGCACGGGGTGCCGCAAGCTCATCTTCTACAACGTCAGCCAAGACTTCCGCATCGCCGCCGCCATCCGCGGCTCGCGGGCGCAGGGGGTGACCTTCGGCTGGTACCCCACCGGGCTGAACTCCGGGCACGAGCTGCGCGGCAACTACCTTCGCGGCGTGGACGCGTACGACAGCCTGCGCGTGCGGCGGCTGGCCGGGATGCCGCGCATCGTCTACGAGTTCGACTCGCCGGACCTGCGCACCGGGTACATGTATCCGGCCATGGCGCGCACCTTCCGCTCGGTGGGAACGCAGTTCGCGGCCATGTTCGCGTACGACATGCTGGGCACCGCCTCGCGCAACCTGGGGTGGCAGACGCACTACCTGAACCTGGTGTACACGCCGCGCAAGGCCATGAGCGCCGTGATCGCCGCCGAGGCCATGCGGCGGCTGCCGCGGAATCAGCAGTATGGCGCCTACCCGGCGAACACGCGCTTCGGCGATTTCCGGGTGAGCTACGAGGAGAACCTGGGCGAGCTGGCCGCCGACGACGCGTTCCTCTACGCGGGAACGACGCGGACGGTGCCGCCGCACCCGGAGCGGCTGGCGCGCGTCGCGGGATACGGCTCGTCGCCCGTCGTGGGCTACGACGGCGAGGGCGTGTACTTCCTGGACCGCGTGCGGCCGGGCGTCTGGCGGCTGGAGGTGTATCCCGACGCCGTCCCCATCCGCGACCCGTTCGAGATGCCAAGCCGCGACAGGATCGTCACCCGCGCCGTCCATCGCGCGTGGGAGATGCGCATCTCCCTCCCCGACCTGGGCCCGTCCTTCTCCGTCCGCGCGCTCGCGGGGGATCTGGATGCGAGCCCGAGGGCGCAGGACGGGCGCTTCACCGTCACCCCCGGCGTATACCTGCTTTCCGCGCGCGGCGACGTCGCTCCGGCGACGCTGCCGCGGTGGATCGGGCGGGTGGGGATGGCGGAGTACCACGCGCCGCCACGCGACACGGCCGAGGTGCAGGTCGAGCCCATCGCGCGGCCGCAGTATCTGGCGGGGACGGCGATCGAGATCGGCGCGCGGGTGGCCGCCGCGGGCCGGCCGGACTCGGTGACGCTGTCGATCCGTCCGCTTGGCGTCTCCTCCTTCCGTCACTACGCCATGCGGGCGGCGGGGGGATACGAGTATCGCGCCGCGATCCCCGCCGACTCGCTTCTCGCGGGCCCGTACGAGTACGCCGTCACCCTCACGCGCGGGTTGTGGGCGATGACGTACCCCGAGGGCGTGCGCCGGCGGCCGTGGGAGTGGGACTATTCCGGCCACGGGTACTGGACGACGGAGGTCGTGCGGCCGGGGACGCCGCTGCGGCTCTTCACCGCGGGGGTGGACGCGCCGCGGCTGGCGTTCAGCCGCATCGGCGACGCGATCCGGCAGGGCCTGTTCCGCATCGTCCCGTCCGCCGCCACGGGCGAGCCGGCGCTGCACCTGGAGCTTCCCGTGGTCGGCGGCTTCTCGCCGGAGGACTACACCGCGTCGCTGGTGATCGCGGAGCGCGTCGAGGCGCGCGCGGCGGACGTTAGTCGCGCGTCCGGCGTGCGGGTGCGGCTGCGCGGCGTGGGCCCGGCGCAGACCGTCCATCTCACGCTGGTGGAGAAGGACGGCACCGGGTGGAGCGCGGCCGTGGCGGTGGATTCCACGTGGGCGGAGCGCACGATCCCCCTCGCGGACTTCCGCCCGGCGCGCGCGGTGATGCTCCCCGAGGGCTATCCCGGCGAGTGGAACTACTGGATGGCCCCGGCCGAGGGACGCGGCGGCAGCGGCGACACCATCCGCCTCCCCGTCATCGAGCGGATCCAGTTCTCGCTCCGCCGCCCGCCCGGCGCGGTGCCGCGCCCCGGCACCTGCGGCGTGGAGATCGAGTCGGTGACGCTCACGTTCTGAGATCGAATGTGATTTGACCGCGCCCAGAGACGTCATCCTGAGGCCGGCCACGACGGAGCCGATCCACACACCCAGGACGGCAGGCCGAAGGATCCATAGCCCGTCACCGCACGTGCGCTTCGGAAACGGGATGATACCGAATCATGCGGACGAATCAGTGCATCTCGCCAAATCACGTGCTGCACCGGCGATAGATCCTTCGGCCTGCAAGCGCTTGCACCGATTCGGGTTGCGGCGTGGCCGGCCTCAGGATGACGTCCGGTAGAGGCGGCGAGGATGCACGAACTGAATTCCCGGATTCGGCATGAGTGGAAGCGCTCACCTCGGAACGATGATCCCCATCTCCCTCCGCGAAACCCGCGACGGTCCGAACCTCGTAGAGTGGGGACGCATCCCATCTCCATCCGCCGTTCCCGCCGGAAACCCGCACCGCACCCGCCGATGAACCGAGCCCGCGCATCGTCCCGCCTCGCCCTGGCCGCCCTGGCGCTCCTGGTCGGGCGCGCCGCAACCGCTGTCGCGCAGACCGCCGATCCGTCGCTGAACACCGAGCCGTGCACCATCCCCGAGCTGGACGGGCCGGCGCGGTGCGGCACCCTGCAGGTGTGGGAGAACCGCGAGGCGCGGAGCGGGCGCCGCATCCCCATCCGCTTCGTGGTGATCCCCGCCACCGGCGCGGCGGCGGCGAAGGAGGCGATCGTCTACTTCGCGGGCGGGCCGGGGGAGACGTCGACCGACGAGGCGGCCTTCACGGCGCAGCGGCTCGCCGGCGCCCGCGACACGCGCGACCTGCTGATCATGGACAGCCGCGGCACCGGCGCCTCCAACCCGCTCCCCTGCGAGATCTCCACCCCGGGCAATCTCCAGAGCTACCTGGTCGAGTTCTTCACGCCCGACGGCGTGGCCCGCTGCGCCGCCGCGCTCCAGCCGCGCGCCGACGTCACGCGGTACGCCTCCGCGCCGGTCGCGGACGACCTGGAGGAGCTGCGCGCGGGGCTGGGCTACGAGCGGCTGGACCTGTTCGGCGAGTCGTACGGCACGCGCACGGCGCTGGTCTACCTCCGCCGCCACCCCGGGCACGTTCGCGCGATCCTGATGTTCGGCGCGGTGCCGACCGACATCCGCTACCCGCTCACCGTGGCCGAAGATGCGGAGGCGGCCATCGCGGGCGTGTTCGCCGGCTGCGCGCGCGACCCCGGCTGCCACGCCGCCTTCCCCGACCCCGCCGCCGACCTGCGCGCCAGCCTGCGCCGTCTGGACGCCGGCCCCGCCGAGGCGACGGTCGTCGATCCGCAGAGCGGCGGGGTGGCCACCGTGCGCCTGTCGCGCGAGCGCTTCGCCGAGGCGCTGCGGTACATGGCCTACGTGGCCAGCACGTCGGCGCTCATCCCCGCGGTGGTGAACCGCGCGGCGCGGGGGGATTTCGGGCCGGCGGCGGAAGAGGCGCTGTACTGGCGGATGGGGATGGTGAGCGGCTCCAGCCGCGGCGACTACCTGGCCGTCACCTGTCCCGAGGACGTGGATTTCGTCGACACCGCCGAGGCGGCGCGGCTGGCGCGCGGGGGGTGGTTCGGCGACTGGCGCGTGCGCGACCAGAAGGCTGCCTGCGCCGCGTGGCCGCATCCCACCCTCCCCGCGTCGTTCGCCGACCCGATCCGCTCGGAGGTCCCTGTGCTCGTGGTCAACGGCCAGCTGGACCCCGCCACCGCGCCGCAGCATGCCCGGCGGATGCTGCGCGGTTTCCCCAACGGGCGGCTGGTGATGATCCCCAGCGCGGGGCACTCCACCTACGGCCTGGTGGGTGCCGACGAGTGCTGGGTCGCCCTGCAGGTGGCCTTCATCCGCACGGCGGACGCGAAGGCGGTCGACGCCTCGTGCATGGAGCGCGTCACCCGGCCGCCGTTCCCCACCGCGATCGCCTCCGGCGGAGTGATGGAGATGGATTCGGCGGCGCTCGCCCGCTTCGCCGGGCACTACTCCGGCCAGTTCCACGGCATGGCGATGTCGGTGGAGATGCGCGTGGCCGGAGGTCGGCTGCACCAGGTCTTCCTCGG
This sequence comes from Longimicrobium sp., assembly GCF_035474595.1. Taxonomy (NCBI): domain Bacteria; kingdom Pseudomonadati; phylum Gemmatimonadota; class Longimicrobiia; order Longimicrobiales; family Longimicrobiaceae; genus Longimicrobium; species Longimicrobium sp. The sequence goes on along the minus strand of NZ_DATIND010000044.1, from coordinate 10,493 downwards.
GCGCGACATCCCCCTGCTCCCGGTTGGCCCCAACCGCTTCCGCTTCCAGAACACGCCGCACCTCATCATCACCTTCCGCGAATCCGGCGGCGCCGTCACCGGCTTCCAGGTGGCCGACGGCAACGCCCCGGCGGAGACGTTCACGCGCGTCGCGGCGCCGTAAGCAACGAGGCCGTTTCGGTTGCGATCTTGCGGGTGACGGACGCGTCAGCGAATCCGCGGATCCTGAACCAAGCGAGGTTGCGATGGCGACGAGCGGCGGCGGATCGAAGAGCGGCGGGGGCGGAAAGAAGGGACCGGGAGGATTGCCGAGCAAGAAGTCCGGGAAGAAATCGGGCGGCGGAAGGGACGTCCTCCCCCCGAAGCCGAAGCCCAAGCCGTGATCTGTCGGATGATGGGGATCCGATCTCCATCCGAAGTTCCCACGACCCACGCCAGGAGGGGGAAGATGAACCGACGGCAGATCCTCGCGCTGAGCGGCGCGATGACGATGTGCGTGCTCGCCGCGTGCGGCGGTGACCGCGATGGAGATGACAACGGCGGTGGCAACGTGGACTCCACCGCGAGCACGGCGGCCGCGCCGGCTCCCGCCACTCCGGTGACAGCTCCCGGCGGGACGGACACCGCGGCCGCGGCTGCGCAGGGCGGCGTGCAGCTGACGACCGGCAACGCGGCCGGGGTGGGCACCTTCATCGCCGACCGCACGGGGCGCCCGCTGTACATGTACACCGCCGACAAGAACGGCGAGAGCGCGTGCTACGAAGCGTGCGCCGGGCTCTGGCCGCCGCTGATCGGCGCGCAGGGCGCGGCGGCCGCGGGCGCGGCGGGGGTGCAGTCGTCCATGCTCGGCGTATCGAAGCGGCGCGACGGCAGCTCGCAGATCACCTACAACCAGCATCCGCTCTACTACTACTCCGCCGACGGGGGCGGCAACGTACCGCGCGGCAACGACGTGAAGGACGCAGGCGGCGAGTGGTACCTCGTCACCCCCGCGGGCGCGGAGGCCGAAGACCACGACGAGCACGAACGCCACGGCGACGACGACAAGTCATAGCTCCGCAAAAGAAATGGGCCGCGCCATCCGACAATGTCGCGGCCCCGATATCCTCAACTGCGTCATCAGGGGGGATTCGAGACCACCCAACCCGTGGCGCGTTGGGACAATCCTCCCTCTGCAAAAAATCCGCGATAACTCATCGCACGCCGAGCCCTCCCGAACGATCCCGCCACACCCGTGCAGCACGGACGGCCGTGCGTTCCGCGCAAGAAACTCCAGAGCGCCACGATGCTTCAATGGGCCCCGCGCCACACGAAAAACGAGGCATTCACCCCCGCCCGCGCGCCCCGGTCGAAGTTACCCCCTCCGTTATCGGGAGGGGGTACGCGGCCTAAGCCGCGGGGGGAGGGCCCGCGGGGGGAGGCTCCGCCGATGATGTCTTCGCCGCGGGATCGCGCTCCATCCGGACGGAGTAGTCGGTGAAGCCGACGGAGCGCCAGAAGCGGTGGCCGGCGCGGTTGCTGGCCAGCACGTCCAGCGTGACGCGCACGTCCGGCGGAATGATCTCGCGGAACAGCAGTTCCACCGCGCGCCGGCCCACGCCGCCGCTGCGGTGCTCGTGCAGCACGAAGAAGTGGCGGATGTACGCCGAGTCCTCATCCACGCTCAGCATGCAGTAGGCGACCGTCGTCCCCCGCTCCTGGAAGAGGATCGCCTTGTACTCGTCTTCCGACAGCCAGCGCCGCATCCGCTTCTCCAGCCCCGCCAGCGACATCCCGCCGCCGTCCCACTCGTCTTCGATCAGCTGCCGGTTGATGTCGGCCAGGAACGCCGCATCCGATTCATCCGCGTAGTGAAATTCCATTTCTCCGTTCCGTCCGGTAATCCTCGTCGCCCCCATCGCAGTCTCGGGCAACTCCGCGGCCACGCACCCTGCATCTGCGCCATCAGGGGATGGAGATCGCAAACTGGGAGGAGACAAGAAGGTGACGTCATCCTGAGGCCGGCCACACCGCAATCCGTTCCCACGAAATCATTTGCAGGCCGAAGGATCCATACCTTCCAAGCACGTCAGCCTGTCGAATCGCCCCCGCAACCCGCGTCACCTCTCCACAAAAGATCCGCGATACCTCATCGCATGTCGAGCCCTCCCGGCGTCCCCGACGCACCCGTGCAGCAGCCCACGCATCACCACGTCTCCCAACCACCAATGTCATCTAGCATCGGCACCCCTGATCGAATCCGTTGACGTAATACCAGATGCGGCGGAAGATCAGTGCATCTTGCCGAATGACGTGCTGCGGCGGCGATAGATCCTTCGGCCTGCAACCTCTCGTGTGGACGTTCGATACGGCGTGGGCGGCCTCAGGATGACGTCGGGGTTGATGCGGCGAGGAAAGACGTGATCCTGAGTCGTCCCCCCGCGCCACGCAGGTCGCTTGAGCGACGATGCCACGGAGTGAGCGGACCAGCCTCGCGCAGTTTGCGAGGCTTCCCGTAGTTGTTGCTGCGGCTTCAGCCGCCGGTGCGGGTCCCGCCCGCGACCCGCTTCCTTGCGCGCGGGGCACGCGCGGTGCTACTGAACGGGCTCCGCCGATGCGTCGCGATGGAGCCGGCTAATTCCCTCATCATCCTGCAACGCAGTGCCCGTTCAATGAAATCCCAGCCCCCCACGCGACCCTCGGCCGCGCCCGACACCGCGCCGGCCGAGCCCCGGCACACGTTCTCGCGCCGCATCGACTGCGCGCCCGCATCCCGGCCCGCGGCCGGAGACCTGCCGCCGGCCGAAGGCGGCACCGGCTCGCACGGCGCGCCGGGCAAGGACGCTTGAGCGACGCGAAACCGGAGATCCGCCTGCGCGGCGTTCGCGCGCTGCGCGGGCCCAGCCTGTGGGCCACGCACCCCGTTGCCGCGTGCGAGGTCGAGCTCGCGCCGTCCCTCGCCGCGCGGCCGCCCGCCGCGATCCCCGACCTCGCCCGGCAGCTCGCCGCCGCCTTCCCGACGCTGTCCGCGCAAACCGATTCGGGAGATGCGGCGCCGCCCACCGCCTGGGCCTCGCTCGTGGGCCGGGTCGCGGCGGCGCTGCAGACGCTCGCGGGGATGGAGACGGGCTTCGTGCGCGTCTTCCCCGGCCTGCACGGCGACGCGCCGCAGGTGGCCGTCGGCTACACCGAGGATGAGGCCGGCGTCGAGAGCCTGTACGAGGCCGAAGCGCTGCTGAACCGCTGCCTCGCCGGCCAGCCCGCCGACGCGGAGCGCGCCGTGGCCGTGCTGCGCGAGATCCACTGCCGCGTGCACCCGGGGCCCACCGCGTCGGCGATCCTCGTGGCGGCGCGGCGGCGGGGGATCCCGGTGCGGCGCTTTCCCGGCGAGCGCGCGGTGCAGCTGGGCCTGGGCCGCAACCTGCGCCGGCTGGACGGCTCGATGACCGACTTCACCAGCGTCCTGGCCACCGACCTCACCTCCGACAAGCACCGCACCAAGCACGTCCTCTCCACCCGCTTCGGAATCCCCGTCCCCCAGGGCGAGGTGGCGACGAGTGTCGAGGCGGCAATGAAGACGGCGGAGCGGCTGGGCTTTCCCGTGCTGGTGAAGCCGCTGGACGCCAACGACGGCCGTGGCATCTCCGGCCGCATCGACTCGGCGGAGGCGCTGGAGCGCGCGTGGGAGGACGCGGCCACGCTGCACGAGCAGGTGGTGGTCGAGCGCTTCGTTGCCGGGCGCGACCACCGCGTGCTGGTGGTGAACGGGCGCGTCGCCGCCGTCACCGAGCGCATCCCCGCGCGGGTGGTGGGCGATGGGGAGAGGACGATCCGCGCGCTGGCGGAGGAGACGAACCTCGATCCCCGCCGCGAGCCGATGAACCCCGATCGCACCCTCGTCCCCATCCCCCTGGACGAGATCACGGCGGAGTTCCTGGCGCGCACCGGCCGGTCGCTCGGCACCGTTCCCGCCGCGGGGGAGACGGTGTTTCTGCGCGCCACGGCCAACATCTCCACCGGCGGCACCTCGGTGGACCGCACGGACGAGATCCATCCCCGCAACGCGGCGCTCTGCGTGCTGGCGGCCGGCGCCGTGGGGCTGGACATCGCGGGGATCGACGTGCTCACCGCCGACATCTCCATCCCCTTCGACGAGAACGGCGCGGCGATCATCGAGGTCAACGCATCCCCCGGCATCCGGATGCACACCGACCCGGACGAGGGCACGCCGCGCGACGTGGCCGGCGCGATCGTGGACTGGATCTACCCGCCCGGGAGCACGGGCGAGATCCCCGTCATCGGCATCACGGGAACGAACGGGAAGACGACCACCACGCGCCTGATCGCGCACCTCTTCCGGCGGACGGGCGCGTGCGTGGGGCTGGCCACGACGGACGGCATCTACCTGCAGGAAACGCTGCTGATGGAGGGCGATTTCACCGGCCCGTTCGCCGCCGGCGTCATCCTCTCGCACCCGCAGGTGGACGTGGCGGTGCTGGAGACGGCGCGCGGCGGCATCCTGCGCTCCGGCCTGGGCTACGACGCCTGCGACGTCGGCATCGTGCTGAACGTGACCGCCGACCACCTGGGGCTGCGCGGCATCCACACCGTGGAGCAGCTGGCGGAGGTGAAGGCGGTGGTCCCCGCGATCGTGAAGCCCGGCGGCTTCGCGGTGCTGAACGCGGAAGACCCGCTGGTGCTGCCGATGCGCGAGCGGACGCCGGGAACGGTCGTCCTCACCTCGATCGCCGGCGAGGGCTCGCCCGCCGTGGCCGGGCACCTGTCGCGCGGCGGCATCGCCGTGGTGGTGGAGGACGGGGGCGATGGCGAGTGGATCGTGGTCCACCGCGGCCGCCGCGACGGCGAGCGCATCCCCATCATCGCCGTGGCCGACGTGCCGCTGGCGATGGGCGGCGCCGCGCGCTTCCAGCTGGGCAACCTGCTGGCCGCCGTGGCCGCCGCGCACGTGCAGGGCATCCCCGCCGAGGCGATCGCGGAGGGGCTGCGCACCTTCATCCCCTCGGCCGCGTCCACGCCGGGGCGGATGAACGTGATGCGGACGGAGCGGGGGACGGTGATCGTCGATTACGCGCACAACCCGGCGGCGATCCGCGGGTTGATGGAGTTCGTGGCGCGGATGCCCGGCGGGCGGCGCATCGGTGTGGTGACCATGCCGGGCGACCGCCGCGACGAGGACCTGCGGGAGCTGGGGGAGCTGGTGGCCGTGCTGGACTACGTGGTGGTGAAGGAGGCCGAGCAGTACCGCCGCGGCCGCCCGCCGGGCGAGGTGTCGCGCCTGATCGGCGAGGGGCTGGAGCGCGGCGGCCTGGGCGCCGACCGCCGCGAGACGGTGGAGTTCGAGGACGCCGCCCTGGTCCGCGCGATGGACCTGATGGAGCCCGGCGACCTGGTGGTGATCCTGGCCGACGACGTTCCCGCGGTGCTGGCGCAGCTCGCGCCACTGGTGAGCAGCAACGGCGCGCCCCCCACCGGCGGCTGAAGCCGCAGCAACAACCACGGAAAGCCTCGCAAACCCCGCGAGGCTTCACCGCGACCACCCCGGGGCCGGTGGCACTCGCCATTGGCCCCGATGCCTGCTTGCGCGGGGAGGTTGCGGGAACGCCGTGGAGGGCTCGGCATGCGATGAGTATCGCGGATTTTTTCCAGGGGGATGATGGTCGACGGCGACGCGGGTGAGGCGATCTCCATCCCCCCTGATGACGCAGTTGGCGATGCCGGAATCGCACTATCTGGGTGCGATGTAGACATAGCGGCACGCGTAATGCCGAAGGGGTGCGCCTGATTGCGGCGATTTTCGAGTCCAGGGGACGGGAGAACGGGGATGGCGAAGACTGAGCGCAGCGGCCACACGACCACGGACCACGACTTCATCCGCCAGTGGGTGGAGGAGCGCGGCGGCTGGCCGGCCCGCGTGGCGGGCACCGAGAGCGGCAACGACGACGCGGGCCTCATCCGCGTCGACTTCCCCGGCTACTCCGGGGCGGGCAGCCTGGAGCGGATCGAGTGGGAGGAGTGGTTCCAGAAGTTCGACGAGAGCGATCTGGCCTTCCTGCACCGCGACATGAGCCACGGCGGCGGCGACCTGGACCGCTTCAACAAGCTCGTGCGCCGCACGGGCGACGAGGACGGCGAGGGAAGCGGCGGCCGCGGGCGCTCCGGCGGCTCATCGTCGCGGAAGAGCGGCGGCAGCTCGTCGCGGAAGAGCAGCGGGAGCAGCAGCACCCGCAAGAGCGCGTCGTCGAAGAGCTCGTCGAAGAGCGGCGGCACCACCGCGCGGGAGACGTCCAGCCGCTCGGGCACCTCGTCGTCGAAGAGCGGCGGGTCCAAGAGCAGCGGTTCGTCCAGGAGCGGCGGCTCATCCAAGAGCAGCGGTTCGTCCAGGAGCAGCAGCTCGTCGCGCGGCGGGAGCAGCGGCGCAGGCAACGGGCGTGCGACGAAGAGCTCGTCGACCCGCTCCAGCGGCGGCTCGTCCTCGCGTGCCAGTGGGGCAGCGGAGACGCGCGGCGGCGGGGAGCCGACGGAGATGCGGGAGTTGCTGAAGCACGAGCTGGGCGACCTGCTCTTCGCCGAGAAGGCCTTCCTGAAGGCGACCAAGACGCTGGCGAAGGAGGCGCAGGACCCGGAGGTGAAGGCCCGCATCGAGGAGCACGTGAACGAGACGCAGGGCCAGATCGAGCGGCTGAACGACGCCTTCCGCGCCATCGGCGAGAAGCCGAAGGCGGAGAAGTGCGACGCCGCGCTGGGCCTGATCGAGGAGCACGACTCGTTCAAGAGCGAGGAGAAGCCCTCGAAGATGCTCCTTTCCGCCTTCGACCTGGGCTCCGGGCTGCGGGTGGAGCACTACGAGATCGCGGCGTACCGCACCGCCATCGCCGTGGCCAACGCGCTGGGCGAGCGGGAGTGCGCCGGAATCCTGAAGGAGAACCTGCAGGAGGAGCTGGCGATGGCCTCCTTCCTGGAGAAGACCGCGGGTGGCGTGCTGAAGCGCATGGCCGCGGGCGGAATGGCCTGACCGGCTTCAACGGCGGGATGGACGGGGGGGAAGCGGCGGGTGCTGCTTCCCCCTTCGGCTATCAGTGCAGCCGATCACCGGCGACTGAAGTCGCAGCAACAACCACGGAAGGCCTCGCAAACTGCGCGAGGCTGATCCGCTCACCCCGCGGCATCCGCGCTCACGACCGAACTCTTTTCGTCCTCCCTGGACGCGCGCAGGGCGGGGACGACTCAGGAGGCCTGGGCGCGCGGGGACACCTCCCCGCTGCCGGGACGCGGCGGGAATGCCGTGGAGGGCTCGGCATGCGATGAGTATCGCGGATTTTTTGCAGAGGGATGATTGTCGATGGGCGACGCAGGTGAGGCGATCTCCATCGCCCCTGATGACGCAGTTGGGGGTACCTGATCCGCGAAATGACGACGGCCCCGGAGCGAGCCGGGGTCGTGCGTGTCATATGATCCGCGAAATGACGACGGCCCCGGAGCGATCCGGGGCCGTGCGTGTCATGAAGATGCGGATTCCGTCACGCGGGAACGGCGGCGTGCTCTTCCTTGCGCGCGTGCGGCGACTGGTACTCGCCGGGAACGGAGCGGAACGGGATGGCCACGCGGTTCCACGCGTTGATCGCAACCACCGCCATATTCAGGTTCACCAGCTCCTCCTCGCTGAAATGCGCTCGCGCCTCCTCGAACACGTCGTCGGGAACGTGGCCCTCGCTCACCAGCGTGACCGCCTCGGTCCAGGCCAGCGCCGCGCGCTCGCGATCGGAGAAGAACGGCGTCTCGCGCCAGGCGTTCAGCGCCAGCAGCCGCAGCGGGTCCTCCCCCAGGGCAATCGCGTCCTTGCCGTGCATGTCGATGCAGTACGCGCAGCCGTTGATCTGCGACGCGCGCATCTTCACCAGCTCCATCAGGCCGTGGTCGAGCGACGTGCCGTCCACGTAGCGCTGCAGCTGCGCCAGCGCGCGGTAGGCGCCCGGTGCCGCCTTCATGGCGTCGAGTCGAGCCTGCATCCCATCCTCCTTTCACGGGTCCGAAAACATCTCTCCTGCGCCGCGGCGGGCCGGGCGCAGGAGGAAGATACCACGTCTGGCAAGGGAAGATCAGGAGCGCTTCGCCTTGCGCCGGCCGGTGCCCACCTTGCCGCCCACGTGCGCCCAGATGGCGCGCTCCACGGCGACGGGCGTCCAGCCGCGGCCCAGGCGGGCGGCGCGGTCGCGGATCGCCTCGGCGTAGCGGGCGTACTCGCGCGGGGTGAAGGTGACCTGCCCCATCCCGGGGATGCGCGCCGCCACCAGCTCGTCGAAGAACGGGTAGATGTCCGGCGCCGCAGCCGACACCACCGCCGACGCCGTAGCCGGCCCGACGCCGGCGAGCTTCGACAGGATGGCGATCGGGTCGCTGGGATGGGGAATCTTCCCGAACGCGTCCCGGCTGGTCTTTTCGACGAGCGCGGGGTCGTTGCCGCGCACCAGCGCCAGGTTCCGCGCGCGCCAGATCCCGCGCGCCATCTTCCACTCGGTTACGCGCACGAGTTCCGCGTGCGTCACGTGCGCCGGCTCGCGCGCGGCGATCAGCCCCGGCAGCTCGTCGTGGACCCAGCGGTCGTGCTCCGCGAGCGACTTCACCCCCTGCCGCTCGATCACATCTCCATACGACGCCAGCGCATCGCGCCACGCCTGGACGTCGTCCGATGCCCACAGATCACCGCCGGTCATCCATCTCTCCTGATCTTCCGAAACGAAGTGCGTCTGACGGGATCACGTGCTGGGATGCGATAGATCCTTCGGCCTGCAAAGACTCGTGTGGCCCACAGTACAGTGTGGCCGGCCTCAGGATGACGTCAACGAGGGGCTGGCGTCTCCGGGAAATCTTCATCTCGCGGGAGTTGGTCGTGAGCGCCGATGCTGCGCAGCGAGCCGAACAGCCTCGCGCAGTTTGCGAAGCTTCCCGTTGTTGTTGCTGCGACTTCATCAGTCGCCGGTCTCGGCCACATCGCCTGACCACACCAATGTTCCGTCGGCACGGATGTGAAGTCCGCGAAGGCGGCGCGAAGGCGGACTGCGTGCCGTTGTAGCCGCGGCTTCAGCCGCATTTTCGCCAATCCGGTCCTTCGCCGGTTGTCGTCACCCCGTGTTGCGCAGCCCCGCGGAGATGCCGTTGATCGTGGCCGCCAGGGCGTAGTTCAGCGCGTCGCTTTCCTCGCCGGCGCGCTTGCGGCGGAGGAGGTCGACCTGGACCAGGCTCATGGGGTCGACGTACGGGTTGCGCAGGCGGATGGAGCGCGCGAGCACCGGGTTCTCCTCCAGCAGCCGCGTCTGCCCGGTGATCCGCAGAACGACGTCGCGGGTGCGCACGAGCTCCTCCTCCACCATCCCGAACACCCGCTCGCGCAGGCCCTCGTCCTCCACCAGCCCGGCGTAGCGCCGCGCGATGGAGAGGTCCGCCTTGGCCAGCCCCACCTCCACGTTGCGGACCAGGTCGTTGAAGAGCGGGAAGGTGTCCGTCATCTCCCCCAGCAGCGCCGCCTCGTCCGCGCCGCGGGCGGCGAAGCGCTCCAGCGCGTGGCCCACGCCGAACCACGCCGGCAGCACGTGCCGGCTCTGCATCCACCCGAACACCCAGGGGATCGCGCGCAGGTCGCCCAGGCCGCTGCTCTTCCCCCGTTTCGACGGCCGCGAGCCGATGCGCGCGTGCTCCAGCTCGGCCACCGGCGTCCCCTGCTCGAAGTAGGCGAGGATGTCGGGGTTCTCCGCGATGCGCTCGCGGTAGAAGGCATACGCGTCCGCCGACATCGCCTCCATCGCGGCGTCCCACACCTCCGCGCGCGCAGCGTCGGGATGCGAGGGGTTGGCCAGCGCGTCGAGAGCGGCGGCCACCATCAGCTCCAGGTTGCGCTCGGCCAGCACGGTGTCGCTGTACTTCCAGTTCAGCACCTCGCCCTGCTCGGTCAGGCGCAGGTGGCCGGTGAACGCGCCGGGCGGCTGGCTGGTGATGGCCCGGTGCGTCGGCCCGCCGCCGCGCCCCACCGTCCCTCCGCGCCCGTGGAAGAGCCGCAGCGTGACCCCCGTCTCCCGCGCGACTTCATGTAAAGCGCGGTGCGCCTTGTAGATCTCCCAGGTGCTGGTGAGCATTCCGCCGTCCTTGTTGCTGTCGGAATACCCCAGCATCACCTCCTGCCTCCTGTCCCAGCTTTCCAGCAGCCGCCCGTAGTCGTCGCGCGCCCACAGCTCGCGGCAGATGCCGGGGCAGGCGCGCAGGTCTTCGATCGACTCGAAGAGAGGCACCGGCATCAATCCCGGATCGTCCCCCTCCGCCGCCACCCGCACCCCGCAGATCTCCGCCAGGCGGACGACGGTGAGCACGTCCTCCACCTCCGTGGCGCCGCTGATCACGAACGCCTGGATCGCCTCGGGGGGATACGTCCGCTTCAGATCAGCCACCGCGCGGAACGTATCCATCACCATCCGCGTCTCCTCGCTCGGCGTCGCCGGGAGCGT